>DATJWE010000080.1:0-8918 GCA_035501475.1 Puia sp.
AGATGCAACATCTGCATCAGTACTACAATCGTCGACAACTTCAATCTGCATTTCTTCCGCCCCTGGGTCTTGGATCAATACGCTTTGGATGCACTCTGACAGGTATTTACTACAATTGTATGCAGGAATCATTACAGACCAGCGGGGTCTTTTGATATTATTTGGTACGGGTGCTATTTGTGGAGGAGTGAGCGGAATCCTTTCATCCATGGTTTATCAGTTTAATAAGATTGCTTAGGATATCAGTCTGCTTTACGCAATATTACGGGAAAATTAGGCCTGACATAACCGATCCATTTGCCATACCGTCCTGTATTTTCTCTGTAGTCCTGCACGTCAAATGATAAGCATGATTCGAAGTAGTAGAGTCTCTGCGTAATATTTTTAACAAACTCGATGGATATGTAATACGCACTATCATTGAGGAAATTTCCCGGGATCTTGCAATGTCCGCGGATCAGTCCGTTTTCGAAATGACTTTTCTCAGAAATAATGTCGAATATACAATCACCGTTGAAATTGAATAAGTGCACACCGACGTTGAGATCGGCCTGATCATTCATATTATACCAGAATTCAAAATCCACTGTTAACGGCGTCCTGATATCAATGATATCTAAGTCGTTTATATATTCTGGGATGAGTTCTACCTTTTTTATCCTGATAAATTCGTTACCAGGTGCGGATTGCCTGTCACTGAAATCCTGCCTGATATGTTGGGTATTTTCGCTCTTCAGATAATTTGCAATAACTGATTCAGGGTCACCCATGTCAACGATCTCTCCTTTGTTCAGTGCAATCGCTCTATGGCAAAGGTTTCGAAGTGCCTGCATGTTGTGACTGACAAAAAGAATTGTTTTTCCTTTTTGTGATGACACTTCTTTCATCTTCCCAATGCACCTGCGTTGGAACTCAGCGTCGCCAACCGCCAGCACTTCATCCACAATCAGGATTTCCGGATCAAGGTGGGCGGCTACGGCAAAGGCTAACCGAACATACATGCCACTTGAATATCTTTTTACCGGGGTATCAAGAAACTGTTCGACGCCTGAAAACTCAACGATCTCATCAAATTTGGTCTCTATTTCCTTTTTTTTCATTCCCATAATATGCCCGTTCAGATAAATATTTTCTCTTCCCGTCAATTCACCATGAAACCCTGTACCGACTTCCAGCAGGCTTGCACTTCTTCCTTTACCGCGAATACGTCCGGATGTAGGCAGTGTAATTCTGGAAATTATTTTTAATAAGGTAGATTTACCGGCTCCATTTCTTCCAATGATTCCAAGTACCTCACCATGCGAGACATCAAAGCTGACATTTTTCAAAGCCCAGATATGATCTTTGGAATCAGCCGCAAAAGGAACTAGCTTATCATTCCCCTGCATCGTTTTTTTCCTCCACCAGATCTTCAGGTCTTCTTTCACAGTGCGTGACCCCAGCACTCCCAACCGGTAGAACTTGGAAATATTTTCAGCCTTGATCAACAAATTACTCATCAGTCTGGTTTTGATAATTTATATGACGTCCATCACTTTTATTTCCTGTTTGTGAAATAATATCAATCCAACAAATAAAATGACTGAAACGCTCACAGTACTTAATAACAAATATTTTAGTTCAATGGTGCCATGCGTAAAAAAGGCTGCCCGGAAAGTTTCTATCACCGATGTCAGCGGGTTTAACCAAAACAAAAATCTATATTTTTCAGGCACAATGGAAACAGGATACACCACAGGCGCCATAAACATGAATAGCCGAAGTATGAATAGAAGTATATTGTCCAGGTCCCTGTATTTTGCAGTGAACACGGTAATGATCAGCCCGGCACCGAGAGCAAACCCCGCCGTAAGTAATATCAGAAAGGGAAGCAGGAGGATAAAAAAAGAGGGTGTGATATTGTGATTTGTGATCACAAAAAAAATATAAATCAGGATGAAAAGAATGAGCTGGATCGACAAACGAAACGAATGAAAAAGAATGCTGCTCAGGGGAACAATCAGCCGCGGGAAATAAACCTTGCTGAAGATATAGGCATTATATAAAAAAGTGTTCATCACGGCAATCAGGCAATCCGAGAAATACGTCCATATGATGCTGCCGGGCAGGTAGAAAAGGATGGGGGGAATCCCGTCAGTAGATATTTTCGCGATTTTTCTGAATATGATAAAGTAAATGACTGTAGTCAGCAATGGTTGGAGGAAGACCCATATTGGGCCAAGTATGGTTTGTTGGTAGCTTGCTATGATATCCCGTCTCACAAATCTGAACAGCAAATCCTTATAATGTATCAGTTCCCTCAAGTTTAGGTTAAACCAACCTTCGTCTGGTTTAAGTTCCCAGTCCCATTCTGTATTTTTTTCCATCGGCGTTCCCGTTATAAAAAATTTTAAGCACAGCCTGCTTCAGGATTATTCCAATAACACCTTGCAGAGCAAATTGCCGTTAAAATAAAAGAAAATTTCCGAGTTTGGGCGTATAACTTTTCCGCAGAGCTGCGGATGCTGTATAAACATTTACTTCCCTCACCGGTCTGGAATGAAGAATAGGCCGGAAGAGTCGATAGTTAATCAGATTTTGCATCAGATGATGGCCGTCTCGTCACGCCATTTAGCAATTATATATCCCCGTTAGTATTTAACATTTGGTCTTCAGCCTGTCCAGCGATTCTATTTTTAACAACAAAGATTCCGAATCAAAAGGTTTGGCCAAAAAATAATCCGCTCCTGCCTTATACGATTTCTCTTCCACATCGGGTAAGCCCGACATAATAAAAATGGGGATGCTTTTAAGATAGCTGTTCTTCAATTCCGCGCAAATATCAAGACCATTTCCATGCTCTAATTTGATATCAAGTAATATGAGGTCGGGTTGCAGCAATCTCGTTGTTTTTACAATTTCCTCTGCATCTGAGAGGGGACAAATTCTGCAATTATATCCCTGCAACAAAAAACGCAACCCATGCAACAGGTCTAGGTCATCCTCTACAATCATAATTTTCAACATGGGACAAGATTTAATTAAAAACCTCCTATTTGATGCCAGATTTATAAGAGCCTTAAATACGGTTTTGGTTTAAAATTGTGGGGTGGAGATTCCACAAAATTAATAAAATATGTCCGATGCAGGAAGCAATGGACTAACTCTGCTGTATGTAAATTGCGCATGGCATTTTAGTATATCTCCCCAAATAAAGCTGGGAAGTTTACTATGATGTAAAAGAAATCCAATTTTTCGTTTAGTTGTGGTGAAAAGATGAAATGAATTTCAGTTGATGGGTTAATCTGTAATAAATGTGAGAATATTTTCCCGTAGCAATGTTATGCGGTTTTGTATGACTATTCATTTAACTATTTCAGGAAAAGTGCAGGGCGTTTTTTTCAGGGCGAGCGCCAAAGACGAGGCCGACAAATTAGGCATTACCGGTTGGGTGAAAAATACTTTTGACGGCAATGTTGAGATCATGGCCACGGGAAATAAGATTTTAATGGATCAATTTGTCGCTTGGTGTAAGCATGGGCCGAAACGAGCTGTCGTCGCCAGCATCATTATTATTGAGAAAGATGAAACAGAATTTGAAGAGTTTTCAGTCTTGCGGAATTGACATCGCTTATCTGCGCATCAATATACTTTGCCATTTGAAACCCAGCGGCCGCGCACCCAGTAATAACCGTGGTCGCGATAAAACTTCCAATGACCGGGAACCCATCTGTCACGCCCCTTGGGTGGAATGGTCCAATAGCCGGGCACATGAACATAGGCTCCGTTTCTCCAAGTCCATTCTTCCGCGACCCACACATGGTGCGGGGAAGGAGCAGCAGGCTTTGCCACGACAGGAGCCACGGGCTGAACCTTCACATAATATTCTTGTGCATGACTGACCAGGAAAGCCAAACTGCATGTCATGGTAAAAACAATGGATAGTAGAATTTTTTTCATATTCAATAGCTAGCGATAATTCAATTAGCTTTGAGAAAACACCTGCGATGAAGATAAATCAACTAACGATAATTTTTTCTTTTGTCATTACAACCGTAAACCCAACTGCTGAAGATATATTAAGGCAAATGTATGATCAATATAAAGACAAATGGTTTCATACGCTCACTTTTTCGCAGACTACAGAAAGTTTCAGAAATGACTCGCTGATCAAAACCGCAACCTGGTACGAATCGATTATGTTTCCTGATAAATTCAGAATTGATTTTGGAAGCCCTGCCAGCGGCGATGCCGTGATTTTCAGAAATGATTCGGCATATCGGTTCAGCAAGGGGCAGTTGAAGGATGTGCGGGCAGATAAAAATGATTTGACTTTTTTATTAGGCGGATTATATTTTTATCCTTTTGATAAGATAATAAGCGAACTTAAATCCCTGCATTATGATCTGAATAAATTTCATGTGGATACATGGAAATGCAGGGATGTATATGTTATCGGAGCTGATACAAAAGATGAAAAGCTCAACCAGTTATGGATTGATAAGGAAAAACTCATCCTGGTCAGGCAGATCAAATTTGATGATAACCGGAAGGAGGAAGCGATTTTTGAAAATCATATTTTATTGGGTGGAGGATGGTCTGAAACAATCTGTACCTTTTATATCAATGATCATCTTATTCAGAAAGAATATTATCATGATTGCAAGGCAAATGTACCGATTGATCCCAACCTGTTCGATCCTTCCTCGTTCGGAAAAAATTACTGATGAATGCGGGAAGCAGAGAAATTTCATTTCATGAGATGCTTTTCTAAATAGTGTGCTGCTCAGTATTTTTTTTGTCTCTATCTTCTTTGTATATGGTTGAAGAATTAATAATTGTTGTAGGAGCAGGAGCCGCAGGCCTTATGGCAGCAAGGGAATTGTTGCGCAGTAAGAAGAAAGTAATAATTATTGAAGGACAGGATCGCATTGGCGGAAGAATATATACGTTGCGAAGCGGCTCGCAAATACTGGAGGCGGGCGCTGAATTTGTCCACGGTGACCTACCGTTGACATTGGGTATACTGAAAGAATATGGAATCAGCTATCGCAAGACGGGAGGAAAAATGGTGAGAATACAAAACGGCAGACTACAAAAAGGAGGGAACGGCTGGCTGCATTGGGACCGGTTGTTGGAGGCGATGCGGGAATTAAAAACTGATATGGTTTTTGCAGATTTTCTTTCGGTCAATTTCCCGGGTGATGCATATGCACCGCTCAGACAATTGGCAAAAGCGTTTGCAGAAGGTTATGATATTGCTGACATAAATAAAGTCAGCACGAAGGCATTATATGAAGAATGGGCCGGTGAAGAAGAGGAGGAAGGCCAGTATCGCATTGACGGGGGATATGGAGCTTTGACTGATGCTCTTTGGGATGACTGCAGGCAAATGGGATGTGAACTCAAAACTGCCGATCCGGTAAAGAAAATTGAATGGAGCAGGAATAAAGTCAGCCTTTGTACGAAAAAGGGAATAACTCTCAAATGCAATAAAGTAATCATCACTGTTCCACTCGGAGTACTGCTGGCCCCAGGCACAGGAGAAGCTGCTATTCAATTCGATCCTACTATAGAGACTCAGCTGCTTGCGGCTTCACAGATCGGTTATGGCAGCGTGATCAAGATTTTATTGGAATGCAAAAAAACATTCTGGGAGGATATAGCTAAAAATGCGGGCTTTTTATTTCTCGGTGGAAAAGTTCCTACCTGGTGGACGCAATTCCCGGAAAAAAATCGTTTGCTAACCGGCTGGGCAGGAGGGCCTACGGCCGCCCTTCTTGAACAAATGACTGAAAGCCTGATCTTTGACGCTTCCGTGAAATCTCTTGCCGCAGCATTTGAGATCGACATCCGCTCCATGAAGTCTTTCATTTTAAACAAGCATATTTTTAATTGGAAAGATGATCCCTATAGTTTGGGAGCTTATTCTTTTCCAATGCTTAAAACAAAAAAGGCCAGGAAACTGTTAAATGAGCCAGTACTGGACACGCTCTTCTTTGCAGGTGAAGGCATTAGCGAAAATTCTTTTGGAGGTACAGTGGAAGCAGCGCTGGAAAGCGGTTTGGCTGCAGCAGGGAAAATATTGAAGACCTGAGAAACTTCCGTGAAAGAGTTGTCCTGGTAACATTAAATTTTTATAAAAAATAACTGTTAAAGTTGTATATCCTGTGGATAACAATAATGCCCTATCTCAGGAATTCCATGTAAATTGAATAAATTTTATGTATGCATACTATGGACGATTATCAGGTATCGGAAAGAGGATTGGTTAGCACGATTCATATCCTGAAATCTGGCGAAGTGATTTCTTCAGTACAGGACTATATGAAAGTGGAAGACAGGTTTTCATGGGTTGACAAAACTTTTATTGTCTCCAAAATCCTTGAACTTCAGAAAAAGACAGATGACAGGAAAAGGTCGTTCATTGTTATCTATGAAGATGGTAACCTGATACGTGAATTCATCAATGTAGATCAGGGATTCAAGCCATTGAATTATTACAAATAAGAGTAATAAGCGGTCAATAAATATCTTCCAAATTAAATAATATTAGATAAACCGGGTGCCTGCATTCGGTTTTTTTATACCGGTAGTTTTAAGGTATAATAATCAAAATGACTTCTTCTTTGTTATACTGCCTGTAATCACAAATAAATTATTGGGATATTGTGGATGCTCGTATTTCGGGATAAGAATCAAATCCAATAGGGCCGCATTGCAGTTATGCTTATGAAAAAGGACAAAATAAGAAGACAGGTCAGCGGACATTTTAAAAAAATTCAGCTGCTTTCGGAAAGTTCGGTGAAACATTTTCGCAAAGATGAAATTCACGTACTGAGGGTAGAAGTAAAAAAACTTCGCGCTCTTTTGCGCTTGTTGAATACTTCATCTGAAAATCTTCCCGAATTGAAAATTTCAAAATCGCTTAAGACCTTTTACAGGCGTGCAGGAGATATTCGCAATATTCAAAATCATATTACCTGGATAAAGAATTTTTTTTCTGAGGGCAAGCCCCCTTCCTCCTACATCTTTTTTTTAAAAGCGAAATTGAAGGAATGCAAAAACAGCATGGATGCCGCAAGAATTTCCGCCCAACGGTTTAAGTCAGATAGGAGCAGAACCCTGCAACAAGTACCTGGAGAAATAGGTTTCGGAACTGTACTTTCTTTTATCAATCATAAAAAAATTGAAATAAAAAAAATATTAGGGGGTCAAAAGACCGACGAGGTATTGCACGCACTGAGAAAGGAATTGAAAGACATACATTATAACAGGATATTAATCAAAGAATATGTAAATCTTGATCAACTGCCGATGATCGGTGGAACAAAAGAACTCTTGCAATTACTGGGTAACCACCAGGATTATTGTATCCATCTTCACTACCTGATGTCTTTTGACGTCTCGAAATCTGATGCAGCAGAAAAAAAAATGCTGCAATCGGCAAAAAATGAAGCACTGAAAGCGAAATCTGCGTTGAGGGAACAGATTTTGCAAAAGATTGCAGGATGATCCCCTTGATTTTGTGAAAAAGGCCGACAAGCTATGGATTTGAACTCATTTATTCTGTATCTTTCAATCAAACATGATTTGCTTGTCTGGTCAGCTCTCTTTGCGGCTTCGTTGCCATTTCCCAGATAGTGTTCAGCAAAAAAGATAAGAGGAAGACAGGAATGATTGTTTTCTTGTTCACGTATGCCTTTTTGCAATAGGGTTAAAATTAAACCAGCAACATACCTAAACTGAACTGTCATGCAAGTCAATAAGGAAAATAGTGCTGCTGTTTCAACGGCGGTGGTAGATAAAAAAGCCTTGGGCTATGTTATCCGCGTGTCGTTGATCGCTGCCTTGGGTGGATTTTTGTTTGGATTCGAAACAGCGGTAATATCCGGAGCTGAGAAAACCATTCAGAAGATCTGGTCATTAAATTCTTTTTGGCAGGGTTTCACAGTCGGGGCCAGCCTGATAGGAACTTTTATAGGATCCTGGCTGGCGGGTCCGCCGGCACAAAAGTTTGGAAGAAAAAAAGTCCTGAATATAATCGCGATTCTTTACCTGTTATCCGCGATTGGATGCGCTTCTACACATGTATGGCTTCTTTTTGTATGCTTTCGTTTTATCGGCGGACTGGCTGTAGGCGCTTCCTCTGTTGTTGGACCAATGTATATTTCCGAAATTTCTCCCGCTCATATTCGTGGCCGTCTCGCCGGTTCATTCCAGTTGAATATTGTAACAGGAATTTTCATTGCGTATGTCAGCAATTATTTTTTTGCGGGAATCGGCGAAAATTCATGGAGATGGATGCTGGGGATCATGGTCATTCCCGCGGGCTTGTTTGCCATTCTTCTGCGTTCTATTCCGGAGAGCCCACGCTGGCTGGTATTGAATAATCGCGACGAAGAAGCGAGAAATATTTTTGCAAGAACAGGGGAACATGATGCCATTGAATTGATCAAAGAAGAACACGCATTATCCAGGCAGGGGATCAAAGAGCATTTATTCAATGGGAAGTATAATAAACCCATCCTGTTTGCAGTAGTGCTGGCCATGTTCAACCAGTTATCCGGTATCAATGCCATTCTGTATTATGCTCCGCGTATTTTTGAGATGGCGGGTTTTTCAAAAACACAGGCCTACCTGCAGCCTGTTTTTGTAGGTGCCGCAAATTTATTATTTACACTTATTGCGATGTCAGTGATTGATAAATTCGGCAGGAAAACCTTATTGATTATCGGCTCAATAGGGATGATTATTTTCCTGGGCTTAACAGCAAATGCCTTCGGCAGCCACGGTTCTGGGGGAGCATTCGTAGTGGTTTACCTCATCGGATTCATTGCTTTTTTTGCTTTTTCTCAGGGAGCCGTCATCTGGGTTTTCATTTCGGAGATATTTCCCAATTCTGTTCGCTCGCAGGGTGGTGCACTGGGGAGTTTTAC
>DATJWE010000081.1:0-5958 GCA_035501475.1 Puia sp.
AAGAATCTGATACCGGTTATCAGCAATCGTGAAAAAAAGCTAATAGAGGATGCAGCTCTCAAGTTGCAAGAGTGCAAAGAATACATGCAGCACGATTGCCTGGGAATAAACATATTCATTCATTTAGCCCGCAACCATTCCATTGAACAGGCCATTGTCAAAAAGGCGATGGAAATTAAGCCGGAATTGATAGTGGTAGCCAAACATTCCTATCATAAATGGCTGGCTTCATTAAAAAGAGTATCAGCTGTTAATATCGCCAGAAAATCTCATTGCGCCGTGCTTATCATGAAACCTGGATCATTGCACACAAAGATAAAATCAATAGTGATACCTGTCCGCTCATTCTTCCCGCGACGTAAGTTGCAACTGGTCCCCTCACTGGCAAACAGGAAAAAAGTTACTATTTATTTCTTATCCATATTGAATGAATCAAACGGGTATGACGGATCATCAGCATCTGATGCATTTATCGAGACATTGCGTTTGCTTCATGGCAATGTGAATTGTCAATTGGAACACAAGCTGATTTCAGGCAACAATATTGCAAAAGATATTTTTCAGTTTGCAGAAAACGTGGATGCTGATGTATTACTTGCGAACCCTGATGAAGCCAAAGTTTCGTCAATTACGAACCTCGATATCTCTGATTTGGTAAGGAGCAGTTCAAAGTTGCAGATCCTGACAGTAGATCCTGCCCACGTGTTTTAAAAAATTAGTAAATGATCCGACACATGAAAATGATGCTGACAAAAGATATCAATACCTGACGACGATCAGAAAAAAAGCTGGTGATAAAGTTGCCCGGCGAAGAGCGGTAGCACCCAAGGACTGGAAAGAAGATATATATTATTCACTACTTGATGTTCACTCGCTGAAATTGAGATTAGGGAATATCAATTTCCGCCTGCAGGAATATATTGACAAATACCAGGGCCTGTTGAAAAACTATTCGAAAGATTCGTACATGAGTGTAAAGATTGCCGTGCCTGAAAAAAAGCTGAATGAATTGAAAGACATCTTTGATAACGCGTTTAGCCCGATGGATTATATCAATTCGACAACCAGGATGTATAAAGTCGGATAGGGCCGCGCTGAATAGATTGGCTTTAAAATTAAATTCTAACAAATAAATCTAATAGTATGCGTATTAAAAGTTTTCTACTTAGTGCTCTCATACCCCTATTTCTGGTTGCCTGCGTGAGCACAAAAAAATTCAAGGATGTTCAGCAAAAGTACGATGCATTAAACAAATCTTATGCTGCATTGCAAAATGATCTGAACTCCTGTAACAATAAGGTTACCGACTGCAACGCCCAGAGGAAGGCTGATGCCGATAAGATTGACAACCTTGATAAGCAGATTGCCTTTCTGAAGGAAAACAATACCCAGGCCCTGAAACAACTCGAAGATCTTTCCGTGATCAGTAGCTCCCAGGCTGAGAGTATAAAAAAATCACTCGATAATATCGGAGCAAAAGATGCATATATTCAAAGCCTGCAATCGGCTATGGCCCGCAAAGACTCCCTGAATTTGGTATTGGTGCAAAACCTGAAAGGAGCGATCGGCAATATAGATGACAAGGATATCAATATCAAAGTTGACAAAGGAGTCGTTTACATTGACATTTCTGACAAACTGCTTTTCAAAAGCGGGAGTTATGATGTAACCGAGAAGGCCAAAGAAGTATTGGGTAAGGTAGCGATGGTATTGAAGAACCAGCCCGACATTGAATTCATGGTAGAAGGGCATACGGATAATGTACCTTATCGTCGTGGCGTATTATTGGACAATTGGGATTTAAGTGTGAAAAGAGCAACATCTGTAATACGTATCCTTCAATATAAATATGGGCTCCCGCCTGCTCACATTGCAGCCAGTGGACGAAGTGAATATATTCCGGTAGCT
Organism: Puia sp.; assembly: GCA_035501475.1. Lineage (GTDB taxonomy): Bacteria > Bacteroidota > Bacteroidia > Chitinophagales > Chitinophagaceae > Puia. The sequence goes on from DATJWE010000081.1 coordinate 1,909, forward strand.
TCCAATGACAATGCTGAAGGTCGCGCAGAAAACAGGCGCACGACCATTATCATCCTTCCGCAGTTGGATCAGTTTTTCAAATTATTGGAACGGAAACAGGGTTAAGTACGCTTGGAATAGGATTCTTCCTGAGGTAGCTAGTGTTAAACAAAACCTGTCATTGTACAGGTTTTGTTTTTTTAATTGGTACAATTAAGTATTTGTGAACGATACTTTAAATATAAAATAAAGTTAAGGTACTGTTAGTGAAAATACAAAGTTCAGCCCAACTGCAGGCGCCTGCCGGGAAATTCATCTGATTTTAATGCTGTTCTAATTGTGCGATGCTAGATTGGGACAAGAATTATTTTACTATTTAAAATTATTATTTATGAAAAGAAAAATTGTTGTAATACTACTATGTGTTGTTTGTATAGTAGCCGGATTGGGACTACTCGCACATGGTAATAAAGGCAATTGGCGCTTTTTTGACGGCAGAAAAAATAATTTTGCTTTCAATACTTCTTCTGGCCTGCTTGCTGCCAATAATTCGGGTTCTGTTCAGCCCGTAGATTTTGAAAAAGCGGCTGCAAATGCAGTGCCTTCAGTAGTCCACATCAATACGACCATTAAATTCAAAGAGGCGGACCGGAATAATGCTCCCGACCAGGATCCATTCGGAGACATGTTTGGTAATGATTTTTTCAAAAAATTTTTTGGTTATAATGGCAGGCAGTTCAAGGTACCCAATCAAAAAGGATCCGGTTCGGGTGTAATCATCAGCCCGGACGGATACATTGTTACCAATGATCACGTTGTTGACGGAGCCACTGAAGTGAAAGTGACTTTGAATGATCATAAGGATTACACAGCAAAAGTAATAGGAACAGACCCGAATACTGATTTGGCACTTTTAAAAATTGACGCGAGGAATTTACCTGCTATTGTAATCGGTAATTCAGATGACGTAAAGTTGGGTGAATGGGTTTTGGCCATCGGCTATCCGCTGAATCTGGAAGTGACTGTTACGCAAGGCATCGTGAGTGCCAAATCAAGAAATATCGGGATCAACACCATGGGTTCAGCTCCCATTGAGGCCTTCATTCAAACTGATGCTGCAGTCAACCCAGGAAGCAGCGGTGGTGCGCTGGTAAACACGAATGGCGAATTGATTGCAATCAATTCAGCAATCGCGTCGCCAACCGGATCGTTCGCCGGATATGCTTATGCCATCCCTTCCAACCTGATGAAGAAAGTGGTTGATGATATCATGAAATACGGATCTGTCCAAAGAGGATATCTTGGTATCAGCATGGCGCCCGAAAATCTTGACGATGCTAAGAAAAAAGAATTGGGCATTAATGACAATATCAACGCCGTGTGGATAATGGACGTGGATCCGAAAGGAGCGGCAGCCGAAGCCGGGATTAAAAAAGGAGATGCCATAATCAAAATGAATGGCAATGATATCAGCTCGGATGCACAGTTGGCAGAAATGGTGGCAAGACAAAAGCCCGGAGATAAAATCCAGCTGACCATTATGCGTGGGTCAAAACAGATGAATGTAGACGCAACACTCAAAAATAAACTGGGTGTGTTTCCCAGTATGGAAACTGCAGCAGTGGAATCTTTAGGGGCTGATTTCACCCCTCTGAATAAGGCGGATGCATCCAAGCTTGGCATCGATGGCGGACTAACGGTAAGCAATATACGGGATGGGGTAATAAGCAATCAAACCAATATGCGCCCCGGCTTCATCATCACAAAAGTGGCAGGTGTTCATGTTAAAACCGTCGATGATCTCAAACAGGCACTCATGAAACAAAATGGCAATTTCCAGATAGAAGGTATTTATCCCGGAAGCAATGTCATCTATTACTATGGTATCAATGATTTCAGGAAATAGCTTGTTTAAGTTTCATTTTAAAAAGCTGCTTCGGTAAAGCGAAGCGGCTTTTACGAAGGATTTGATTACTATTTTTTTGATCATCGTTAACCTTTGAAAGCAAGAAATGAATCTGATATTTTTTCACAAAAAAGAAATTACAATGAAAACTCGTCTATTAATTGCATTGGGTGTGGCAGGCTTCTTATCATTGAGTTGTTTGGGTAATCCGGTTAAAGGCATCAATATAAATGTCCTGCGTTCATTCCACACTATTTTTACAAATGCAACAAATGTGGAATGGTTTACTTTTCCTTCTTATTATTATGTGAGCTTTAAGGAAGATAATTGTGGAGTCAGGGCATATTATAACAAAAGTGGCGGACTGATGAGTACGATCCGGTATTATGAAGGTGAGTTCTTGCCATTGAATATCATTTACAAATTGAAAGCAATATATCCTCATAAAATCATTGGGCATGTGACTGAAGTAAGCAACGGAAGCGATGTAGTTTATTTTGTCCGAATGGATGATTTTAAGACATGGCAGATTGTAAAATCAGATGAAGACGGGGATATTACAACCGTAAGAAAATTCGATAAAGAATTCTGACGGGCCTGCATCATGAGTGTGGTCATTTGGGCATATTTAAATGAGTGATGGGAACAAGCATGAAAGAAATAGCTCAATAATTAATGTTGAATTGGATATTTCATGAAAACATTTTACAGTAATATATTGATACCAATTGATTTTGGTAAGGAAACGGAGGCCTTAATCCACACCGCTGTGGAGTTTGCCAATCCGGGAAATTCAATTATTCACCTGATACACATTAAAAAACCGAGCCCCTTATTGTTTTGGAGGTATTGGAGAAAAAATCCCGCATTTGACTATTTTTCCTCGGCGACAGAAACCCATCATTTTGTAAGAATCCTGTTGAAATTATTGCATTGGAAAAATTGGATTGAAGACAACCACAAGGATGTGCGTGTATGTATCCATATGCGCAAGGGAAAAGATCCGCAGCAACTTGTTGCGTGCTTAGCTGATCATTTGGAATGCGAACTCGTAGTATTGCCGAAAAAATCAAAAATATTTTTCTTCTCTATCGCAGGCCAGTTATCCGCCGAAAATCTTGCTAAACAAACGAAATGCGAGGTATTGAGTTTGGGCAAGGGTATTCATTTTAGTCATGTACAAAAGGATTTTTTTTCGTCGACATCGCTTTCAAATGATTTTTGGCGAAAGAGCAAAGGGATAAACTCACCAGAGTTAATTGAAAGAGCCTATTATGCTTTTTCCTTTAACTGACTCATGATAATTTAATAGCTCTGGTTTTAAACTGCGGTTGAGATGACTCTCAAAAGGCAGATATGAAAATAAAAAAATATGGATGAGTATTTTTTAAGTTAAGAAGAGTATCAATCCAAAGCGATTACAGTGATGTCCCACTGTTCTGACTATTCTGATTTTTGTCGGTGATTGGCACTTTTGATTAGCGTTATTCGGGGTTTCTTTTTTAGAGATTTATTAACAATCAAAATAAGGAGGTCATTATGGAAACTAAATCATTAATGAGATCTAGCGAGTTATTCCCCTCGGCCATCGAAGATTTCTTCAGGCCATGGAATGAATGGTTGACAAACGGTGGCAAGCTAAGCCATTCATTAACTGTCCCCGCAACTAATATTACCGAAACCAAAGATGAGTACAAAGTAACTGTTGCTGCACCGGGATTGAAAAAAAGTGATTTCAAAATTGATGTGCAAGGCAATATGTTAACCATCAGCAGTGAAAGAGAAGACACAAAGGAGGAAAAAGATGCACGCTACACACGCAGGGAATATAGTTACTCTTCCTTCAATCGCAGCTTTAGTCTGCCTGAAGAAGTGAACCAGGATAAAATAGAAGCGGGCTATGAAGACGGTATATTAAAGTTAAGACTGCCGAAGAAAGAAGAGGCCAAGAGAGTTTCGGTATCAAAACATATTGCGGTTAGATGACAGCGTGGTTTTTATGCTTAAGCCCTGTCATTATAGGCAGGGCTTAATATTTTCTTCACAACTCAACCGATGCAAAAATGGGAGCATGTCTTCCTGTAAAAAATTCCTTTCACAACAATATCTAGTCGGCATATAATAATGTGTTCCTTGTTACGGTTAACGAGTTATGAACAGAGGCT
>DATJWE010000082.1:0-2694 GCA_035501475.1 Puia sp.
CCAACCACCTTTTTTCCCTATTGGAATATCAATATTCCAGTCCAGGAAACTAAATGCTTTATCTCCCTGCGGTGCATCCAATCCATTGTAGTTATATGCAATCATGTAACGCCAGGGATTCTTAAAGAAAAGCAATTGGCCCGTAATCATCAAACGATCACCTCTGAACTCAGTTCCCGGATTCACTTTACCTACCTGGTTAATATTATTCTGATCCTGTACCTCAAAGTTTTGATCCAGCAGGATAGCTGCACCGATATTCAGTGTGAAGTATTTTGTCTTTACCTGGTTCCATTTTTTAGCCATTACGGGCGGAGCCGTTGTTGATATCTCATTTGTTTTTACCTGTACTGTGTCATTCAGCGAGCCAGCTCCCTGCTGTGCATTTGATATAAATGACAGTAGAGGAAGAAACAGCAGGAGAAATATTTTTCTATTCACGATTTATTTTTTTCAAGAAAACTGTTCAACTATGGAAATTCCCAAAGCCTTACTAGTTGGCCCGCTTTTCTGTAGAGATAACTTCACTATTCATTCATTATTCCACAACCAACCACATTTTCAATCATGCATCAACCCCTTTTTGAATTAACTAAGTTCTTTTAAAGTAATTCGGTTTCCATGTTATCTCTCTCTCTGCACTTTTCATTTGCTCTTGTACCGCCACCGTACTTAGCCACGGAGCTATAGAGGACATAGAGGCACACATAAATTCAATTGTTGTCTTCACCGGCTAAAACCTAAACCCGATCTGTATTACATACTTGTATCCAAAACTGGTGGTGTTTGTTGATCCTTTTACCTTAAAATCTCCGCCCCCCAACGTCCAGCCATAACCTGGAAATTTTTCAGTTAATGCATCATTCAGTTTTTCAAAAAACTTCTGCCGGTCTGCCTCGGATAAATTGGTGCCAAGCGATGCCTTTAAGCTATAGAAGGCCACACCGGGTCCTATCATTATAAAATCCAGAGAAACCCTCTTCCACAGAATAAACTGGTAACCCATTTGAAAGCCAAGAGTGGTGACAATCATGGTGGTTTTTGACTCCACGTCAAAAGGTGCTCCCCCCATGACGCTTGTTAAGGTCCATGTATGATCTCTTTCAAATTTGTTGTAGCCGAAATACGGCCCGATATAAAGACCATGTGGGGCTTCGTATTTGTTTTCTTTGGCAAGGTAGAAGCGGTAGTCGCCTGAGATATGCAGACCGGATTGTCCTGTCGTAGTTTTTGCCTTCAAAGAATCATCACCAATAATATTGAGTGAAGGAAAATCTGTCGATCCAACATCTACTGTAAACGATTGATGCCTGCCCATTACCCGCTCATAACCGAAAATGATTGCACGGCTGCCAAATATCAATGGGTTGGTGACATTCATGTGAATGGTATTTTTAAATTCTTTTTTTCCCTTTTTTGTTTTATTTGCATCACTGGTCTTTAGTGTATCCTGTGCTGTTGTTTTTTGTTCAACTACTGCAATCAAACTCAACGTAAGGATCATCATTAGCCAGGTCGATTTTTTCATAAATTATAATTTAAAAACTGAGAGATTGTATCAAGGGTCGATGATCGCACAAGCACAATAACAGCCGCGAAGTGGAAAACCGATTCGTAAAAACTCTCCATCTAAAAATCATAGTTATCTTAAGAGCCGATAAAATGCATACCGATCATAGTTAATTATTTTTCACTTGTCCATAGCTTTGTTCTTGCCGTACCAAAATCACCGAGATGATAAATACTTACAGACACACAGTGAAATGTAAACTTATGATAGGGTGCAGCGATCAGCGCTTTCAAAAAATCTTCGTGAGCCAGCCCAATAGTTACATGCGGGTTATACTTAGCGCCGGCATGATCCTGAATAAACCCATTTACATAATCACTGCTTCCTGCAGCTATCGGTGTCCCATCTGAGTTTTGTACAAATGCTGCATCCGTTCCAACCACTATGTAGGATTTTAGCGCCTCAATAATTTTCGCCTGGAAATCCAACAACTCAGGCGAGGGCGTTGCAGTAATTCCTGCAAGCCCTAAATCTTTATAAGGAAAATAATAAAAGCCTGATGTGGTTATTTTATCTTTTGTGGGTTGCCCGCTTTTCACGACTGCTGCTATTGCAGCATACACTTTTTCGAGATTACTTGTTTTTACAAAACATTGCAACACTGTAATGTGCGGTGTGTGCAATTCATCGAGCGAATAACTACCGGGGCCGGAATAATTCTTCTGCATCATCTCATTATAAACCTTTGCGGAATCCAGCATAGTTTTATCCGGTTCGAGTAGTACATCAATAGCTATGATATTAGATTGCGCAGATGCGTTCTTAAATGAAATCGAAAATAAGATCAGCGCTGTATAGCTAATCATCTTGATAACTGAGATTTGTTTCATTGCATATGGTTTGAAAACTATTTGTCAAATGGGTAAATCTTTTTCCAGTCAGTCTTCATATCAACAATTAACCAGTGATATTTCGCGGCATCATCCAAGCCTTTGTCTAATTTGGCCAGACCCGATTGCCTGTCGTAATAATATTCGCGCAGAGAGTCTGTATGATGAACATACATTCCGAAACGTGGACCAGAGCCAGTCGTTGTGTATAGCATCATTCCGTAGTCACCATCAGAATTTCCGGCGGTAAATACAGGACGCATACCAATGTGCTCATAAATGCCAACAGGTTTG
>DATJWE010000083.1:0-12799 GCA_035501475.1 Puia sp.
ACGTTTGTCTTTTCGCCAGCGGTTTATTCGGGGGAAGCGAAGAGCCACCCCTGATTTATGCCGGGATGAAGCGGCAATTCCTTCAAATGCTATTTCAAAAACAAGCTCGGGTTTTACAGTCCTCACCGGTCCGAATTTTTCCAGCGAATTTTTTTTTACAAAATTGTCAACTTCTGAAAACTCTTTATCGGTTAGCCCGGAATATGCTTTAGCAAATGACACCAGCTTATCGCCGTCTTTTACAGCAAAAGTGTAATCTGTGTAAAGGTTGCTTCTCCGCCCATGACCTTTTTGTGCATAGATCATTACAGCGTCAATGACGAGCGGGTCGATTTTCCATTTCCACCAGTCTCCTCTTTTTCTCCCTACCTGATAGGAAGAGCTTTTTCTTTTCAACATAATTCCTTCACTCCCCACTTCCCGCGAATGCGTTCTTATCTGCGTGAGTTCATCCCATGAATCAAATTCAACGAGAGGAGATAAACGCAGCACCATCTGATTTATATCTCCAATAATTTTCTCCAGCAGATTTCTTCTTTCCTGCAATGGGTATTCCCTGAAATCCTTCCCGTTATACTCCAGAAGATCATAGGCGATAAAAGCAACCGGAGCTTCGGTGAGTTGCTTTCTGGTGATATTCTTTCGTCCTATCCGGGTTTGAAGTGCAGAAAAAGGCAGGGGCATGAAATCGACTCTGTCGGATGTGGCTGTCGACAGGCAAATAATCTCTCCATCCAAAACCAATCCATCAGGAAAAAGATGCCGCAAAGGGAAATATTCAGGAAATTTTTCTGTCATTAATTCTTCTCCCCTGCTCCATACAAATAATTGTTTATTACGCTTCACCAGTTCACCCCTGATGCCATCCCATTTCCACTCGGCTACCCATTCCCGTGGTTCTCCGAGGGCGGGCAATTCATCTTCCAGGGCATAAGCCAGGTAAAACGGATAGGGCTTTGAATAATCGATATTGGCTGTCTGTTCACTCAGTAATTCCCCGAATTCAATTGTCACAGGATCCCAGTTACCGCTGATCCGATGTGCAATGACCGCAGGCTCCAACCTCACCGTTTTGGCGAGGGCATTCACCATCATTTTCTGTGAAACGCCGATCCGGAACCCTCCTGTAATGAGTTTATTAAAAACAAATCTTTCTTCACGGCCCATATTGTTCCAGGCATCGACTATGAATTTTTTTCGAATTGCTTCATCCTGCTTTTCGATATTGATGAGTTGCTCCAGGAAATAGTGAAGGGGAAACGATTGTGCGGACAGGCTATTTTCAGGAAGCAATAAGGCGATGGTTTCAGCCATATCCCCTACTGTATGATAACATTCTTCGAATAGCCATTGGGGTAAGCCGGCCTGTTCAACGCACCATTCCTGTAATTGCGAAGCACTGACGGCCCGCCTGGGTCTCCTGCCGCTGAAGATGGCAATCACCCAAACCTTGTCCTTATCCCCGGCTTCTTCAAAATAATCGCACAACGCATCCAGCTTATCATTTGTTTTGGTAAAAGTTCCCAGCGAGGTTACGAGTTCTGCAAAAAGCTTGAAGCCTCCCTTGCCGGGAGAATTGTCCGAAAAAGAATTGCCAGTTTGCAACAGCTCCTGCATTGCTTGTTTTATGTTTCTGTTTCAGGTTGAGTATTTCCTTCCTCAGGTGATAGTGGTTGTTCCCCGTCTCCAAATTCAGTTTTTACTTCAGCGGATTCTATTCCATTTTCATTCAGGTACCTGCTAAGGGAGGATTGAAATCCATGTGTAACGAAAACCTTATCGGCCTCCGTTGACCGGATAACTTTCAATAAGCCGTTCCAGTCGGCATGATCGCTCAGGGCAAATCCCGCGTCAGCATTTCTTCTTCTTACATTTCCCCTGACCTGCATCCATCCGCTGCAAACACCCACAGCATATGGAGTAAATCGTTTTATCCAGGGAGAACCGTCGGATCCGGGAGGAGCAATGATCACTGCGCCTTTAATTATCTCTCTTGACATATTCTGAGTAATTCTTTTTACCCGCGGCAATTGAATTCCCGCATTCACCAATGCTTCCTGCACATTCCAGATCGCACCATGCACAAAAATATCGGGAGTGATTTCAGCAAGACAGGGTAATATCCGTTGTGCTTTGCCCAGGCTGTAAGCGATAAGCACAGAATTTTTCCCATTCTGCTGATTTTTTAAGACCCATTTACGGATATCGCTGAAGATTTCCCTCTGCGATTTCCAGTTGTAAATGGGAAGCCCAAATGTGGATTCACTGATAAAGACATTACATTTTACAATCTCCATCGCACTACTTAATCCATCATCTTCCGTTTTATAATCACCACTTACTACCCAGACCATTCCATCATATTCTATCCTGACCTGGGAAGAACCGATGATATGTCCTGCAGGATGAAGGGAAACTTTTACTCCATTCATCAAAATAGTTTCTCCCCATTCAACAGATTGATAATTGTTATTTCCGAGGCGCAATTGCAACAGGGGTTGAGTGTATTTGTGACATAAATAATATTCGCTTCCCCATCTCGCATGGTCACTATGGGCATGGGTGATGACAGCTCGTTTTACCGGCCGCCAGGGATCAATATAAAAATCCCCCTGCGAACAATAGATACCTTTATCGGTAAAGCTGAGTAGTTGCATAGGTTTAATGTGAAAATGCGGAAACCTGCCTGCCGGCAGGCAGGAGTGGAAATGAAAAAAATTTGTAATGCCAGCATCTTAGAATTTCAGTTCACATTCTCACATTCCCACATTTCCACATTTGCTAATACACTGCCACCACATTTCCATTTACTTTCTTGATAAAATACAATTTCTTATTCTCGAAATAGTCCAGGGTGAGGTTTTGTTTGTTAAGAAAAACAGGCTCGATATCGAAGTCATTGAATACCTTGAATTTTTTTTCGCCGATGCTACCACTGAGATTGTGTCCGTATTCCTGTAGCAGTTGAGCAAATCGGAACATGGTTTCATATCCGCGGAATACCATATCGCTGGGGCGGGAATAAAACCTGGTTTTAAAAAATTGTTGAATTGATGCAACCAGGCTATCATTCGGATTCATATAAAATGGGGTCGTATAATATATTTCCTGGTCCGCATATGCCGGTTGTGAGAAATCACTTATAGCGTCCCAGGTAGGCATCCCAAAAATTTTTAAAGGATAGGTTTTGTTCAATAATGCGAATTGCGCGCAAATATTTTTGGCGAAATTTTCATCGAGGCTGCCTACAATACAAATATTCTTTCGTGTGCTGTCGAGATATGGAGTCAGCTGGCCGGCATCGACGGGCTGACTTAGTGAGATATAATTCAGCTTCAGGGGAACCGAAGCAGTATTCTTTCCGATATCTACAAAATAATTTTTTAACCTGTCTTCGAGCACGCCATTCGTTTTTAAAAAAAGAAGATTGGAAGTCGGATAATTTCTCTGAATAAACTTATAGATGCTTTCGCAATGGGTTTTCAGTGTGGAATTAAGAATAACAAAGTCGGGATTATTGGTGATACCTCCATCATTCGGGAAATTGACGTTGATGAATGGAATATTGTTACTAGCTGCGGCATCTGCGAGCTGATGAAGCTCGGTAGCATTCACATGTCCAATGATCAGTTCTGTTTGTCGAAAATCGGGACTCTGCAAGACCTGTGCAATGGAATGGGTTGAAGATCTCGTATCATATATATGCACCTCCAATGACAGTCGTTTTGTTTCCAGCGAGTCGATTGCCAATTGAGCCCCTTCATAAAATTCGAGGCCCGGATTGATAAATTTTGGAAAATTTTTGTCGTAGCGATAATTACTCGAATCGTCAAATGCGGAGTCGAGATAGAGGGGAACAAAAACCGCAATGCGATGACGTTGGATTGAATCGGCATGATGTAGAAGAGAATCGGGCTGTGCGCGGCCCGTCAAGCCTGGGAAAAGAAAAAAAAATAATGAGAAAAGATATTGCGATTGTTGTTTCATATGTCTGCTGATCAACCCAATTTATTCCCATTCGATCGTTGCCGGAGGTTTGCTGCTGATATCATACACCACACGATTGATCCCTTTCACATTATTGATAATTTCATTGGAAATATCGGCCAGGAAATCGTAAGGAAGATGAGCCCAGTCGGCAGTCATCCCATCTATTGATGTAACAGCGCGGAGAGCAACTGTATATTCATAAGTTCTTTCATCTCCCATCACGCCTACACTTTTTACAGGGAGCAGTATGGCTCCCGCCTGCCAGACACTACCATAGAGATGATGTTTTTTTAATCCACTGATGAATATATGATCCGCCTGCTGCAATAATCGCACCTTTTCCTTGTTCACTTCGCCTAAAATTCTGATGGCCAGTCCGGGTCCCGGGAAAGGATGCCTTTGCAACATATCATCAGGAATTTGCAATTCCAGTCCCACTTTCCTCACTTCATCTTTGAATAAAAACCGTAAAGGTTCTACCAGCTCAAGATGCATTTTTTTTGGAAGTCCTCCAACATTGTGATGTGATTTGATTGTGGCAGAAGGGCCGTGCACAGATACACTTTCAATTACGTCAGGGTAGATGGTCCCCTGTCCCAGCATTTCAATTCCTTTAATTTTTTCTGCTTCCTTGCGAAATACCTTAATAAAAAGTTTGCCGATTGTTTTTCTTTTCTCTTCCGGATCAGTCTTATCCTTCAGCTCATGATAAAACAATTTCTTTGCATCCACTCCTTTCACATTCAGGCCTATTTTTTTATAGGTTTCCAGCACTTCAGAAAATTCATTTTTTCGCAACACGCCATTGTCCACAAAAATTCCATGCAGGCGATTACCGATAGCCTTACTGATCAGTGTAGCAGCAACTGTTGAATCCACTCCACCGCTTAAAGCCATAATCACGCTGCGTTTACCGATTTGTTTCCTGAGCTTTGCAACAGTATCCTCAATAAAATGTGCGGGTGTCCAGTCCTGTGAGCAATGACAGACATCAGTCAAAAAGTTTTTCAGGATTTTTTTTCCTTCGATAGAATGGTAGACTTCAGGATGAAATTGCAGGCAGTAGAGTGGCAGACTAGTGCCATTCATTTTAAAAGCAGCATAAGGAATGGTTTCGGTCGTAGCCAACACATCAAAACCGGAGGGCAGGTCGAGAATCGTATCCGCATGACTCATCCACACCTGCGACAACTCTGTTATATTATTCAGCAACACATCATCTTTTTTCTTGTGCAGAAGGGCCCGTCCGTACTCACGCTTGCTGCTATTGGCCACATGTCCGCCGAATTGTTTGGCAGTAAGTTGTGCTCCATAACAAATACCTAACAGGGGTAACTGATCATGTAAAGTTTTTATATCAACAATCGGGGCTTTCTCATCATTTACAGAAAAGGGAGATCCGGAGAGAATGATTCCTTTCAGAGAAGGATCAATAGTGATCTTTTTGTTATATGGAACGATTTCGCAGTACACATTGTTTTCGCGCACAGCCCTTGCAATCAATTGGGTATATTGCGAACCAAAGTCGAGAATAAGGATCTTTTCTACCATGGTGCTGCGAAGATAAAGAAAAGTTAATTCAACCGGGATGCCTCCATCTGCGTGAATTTCAGTAACCTTTTCTTACCAGACCTTGTCTTATGTAGGAAAGGTTTTCGCATTCCAAATAAATGCTTAATTTTTGTACTGCTAAAACGCTAAAAATGAAAAAATATATCTGGCTGTTCGCCGCCCTGATTTTCATATTGAGCTCATGCCATCATTTCTTCGGCAAAAGAGTACATGGTAACGGAGTGATCAAATCCGAAGAACACAATGTTTCCTCATTTAAAAACCTGGAAGTGGATGGATCAATCAATGTTTACCTATCCCAAGGCGATATTAAACCGGTAAAAGTTGAAGGAGATGAAAACCTTTTACAATACATAGAAGTTTACCAGGAAGGTGAAAAGGTTATTGTCAGGGACAGGCCGGGTTTCAATCTGAATCCGACCAATGAAATGAAGATATATGTTACCGCTCCTGTTTACAACAGGATCGAAGTATCCGGAGCAAGTGATATTGTCGGACAGGGAAAAATTACTAATGCTGAAAACATGGACCTCAGCACCAGCGGGGCAGGGGATATTAACATGGATATCGATGCTCCGCAATTAAAAATTCATGTCAGTGGAAGCGGCTCAGTTGATCTGAAAGGGCAAACCAAGGATCTTGACCTCTCGATAAGCGGGGCAGGTGATGCTCATTGTTATGACCTGCTCACTGAAAATACCAGGGTTCATATTTCAGGAACCGGAAGCGCTGAAGTTTTTGCAAGCGTAAAGTTGGATGCTGAAGTTAGTGGGGTGGGAAGTGTCACTTATAAAGGAAATGCACCCGAGGTGACTCAACATGTCAGCGGAGTGGGAAGTGTCAGCAAAGCAAATTAAATAATCAAGCTTTATTGTTGGTTTTAAGGGAACGCGGATTTGTTATGATGATTATGATTTTCGCGGAAAAAGTCCGCATCCGCTAACTGCATTATGTTTAATGTCAAAACAGGATGTAGATATTTTTTGTAACTTTCCAAAACCTTCTTTGTGATTGCCCCGTGTCGACAGACTCATAAGATCGGTGGGGTATTCGAAAATTCGAATGCAAAATAGAATAAAAAGAAAGGGATGAAAAAACCTGCACGGCAAGTATTGTGCGGGCGACAAACAATTCGTATTTTCTGTGCAATCTTTTCTACCGTCATTACATAGACGCTTCCTCTTCCTGCCACATCATTCTTTTATACTGAAATATTTGTTTATGAAACGAATTATCGAACTATTTATTTGTGCGCTTCTTGTTCAATTGGCACCCTGTAATTTGTCTGGCCAGGATTCGGTTCGAGATGTCATAAGCTGGCTGACCGATCATTCTGCTAAAATCAACTCGCTTGAGGATGAAAATAATTTTGAAGACCTGGTTTCATTCAAAAAAGCAATCGGGAATGCGCAATTGGTTGGTCTGGGAGAGGGAACGCATGGCACTTTTGAGTTTGTCAAAATGAGAAAGCGACTGATTCAGTTTCTGGTGACCCAAATGCATTTTACGGCCCTGGTTCTTGAATCCAGCTATGCTTCCTGTGAACCTATCAATGATTATTTGCTTTTTGGAAAAGGAGACCGGGCATCAGTTCTAACCAGCCAGGGATATACACCCTGGGACAATGAAGAGTTCTCCTCCATTCTGGACTGGCTCAGGGAATATAATCAAAAGGTTCCGGCTCCTCAGAAGGTTCGCTTTTATGGAATGGATCTTTGTTATAATGAAGGGGGTAGAAGATATATCCTATCCTACTTAAAAAAGTATGCAATGGATAAAAATGGCTCAGCGGATTCCGTTTTCCAGACACTCGCATCTGAAGAATCCAATTGGCCTACGCGTCTTGATCAAAATAAATTGCAACAAAGCTATATACCACTACACAATCTGGTCAGCTATTTTGATAACGATGAAAAGAAACTAACTGCCCGGTCGGGTTGGCAGAAATGGGATAGTGCCCGCCATTACCTTATGGTGATGGAATATTGGGTGCTGGCTAACCTTACAGACACGCCCAAATCTTTGGTCGGGAAAAAAATGGATCGAGATGTTTATATGGGGCAAAACCTGTCTTATATCATCGACAGGGAGCAACCCGCAACGAAGTTTATAATCTGGGCACATAATGGCCATATTTCATGCGACAAAGACACAGCCGATCCGTGCATGGGTAACCAGCTCCGCAAAAGATATGGTAGCATGTATTATGCACTTGGGCTTTACTGTTATGAGGGGACTTTCCAGACAAGAGAACTTCTGCAAAATGGTTTTTGGGGCAGTCTGAAAACCGATACCATTCCACCGGTAGAAAATTCCATCAGTGGGTACCTAAATCGCACGGGAAAGGAAAAATTCTATATTGACTTTCGCGGGACAAGTGCGGATCCTTTCATGGCAAAATGGATGAATTCATCTCATACATACGCTTTCGGCACCTGGAAATTCAGAGGTGCTAGTAAGAATCTGGATGAAGAGACATTGCAGGATGAATATGATGGCATTTTGTTCATCAGGCAATCCAGCCCTACTCATCCGACAAAAAATGCACTGGAAAGATGCGAAAAAAATATTGGGTTTTGAGATTGGATTATAAGCACAAAAATCTTAATAAATCATAATCATCTGCGTCATCCTTGTGTCATGCCATTTTAGATATTACCAAGGCCCATTAAATTTTAAAACCCTCTTAACTTTATTTGTAGGATAATTGCCCTATGAATAAAGTGCTTATTGCTTTATTTATTTTGTATTCCTCCGCCACTTTCTCTCAAACGCCAGAGATGAGCAAGGAAGAGTTTGTGAATCAGGTTTTAGACGAAGTGATCGACAGCGGTTTTTCCAAATATTATCTTCTGGATGAAGCCCCTCCCTGCAGTTTTAAAAGATATGATTATGACGAATGGGTAAAATACGGCTTGAAAAAAATGATCACAATTGATATCCTGAATGAACTGGCGAAAAATGCCTATCGCGATACTGCAAATTCACATTGGGTTGAGGAAAAATTAGATGGAGCAGTTTGCGTTCACAAAGACCAGGCGGAAAATATTTTAAATCCCTTGTCGCAAATAAAGAACGATCCTTCCTTATCTGAAAAAGAAAAAAAGAAAGCGATCAGGAAATTAGCTAAGGAATGGAAGAAAAAGCCTGCAGAAGAGAAAGTTGTTTTCTGCTTCTCCAAACCCGAGTTCACGGACGACTTTCAATATGCCGTGATGAATATTTCCTACCGTTGTGATGATAAAGCATGCGGAATGGGAACAACTTATTTATTCATGCAAACAGATAATGGCTGGAAGGTCGCCGGGAAAATGGTTTCCTGGTCGAATTAGCGTAATTAAAGATTTGGTGGTACTGCATTTTGAAATTTTAACCACATGGACATGCAGGGTCATAGACACACATAGCCCATGTGCAACTATGTTTCTATGTATCGATGTGGTTAATTTTTGAATGAAACACTACTAAAAAATAAGCGCTCCTTGGTGATTCACAAATTCACATACCTCACCTTAATCCAAATATCCCTGTTTCGCCCCTTGTCGTCGGTGCACGAAATTTTTATGGGTCCCTCATCGGGAATGAAAAATTGCCTCGAATTGGCGTCAGCGGCTTTATAAAATTTATTGTTGATATACCAATACACTTTAGCCACATCATTGCCCGTATTGCACCTGAGCTGTAATGGTTCCGGTTTATTCTTGTTGATCAGGTATTCATTCCCGTTAGAGGGCGAAATCACAAGCGGAGCACCTTCCTTAAATACTTTTTCACACGCTGGATTATGTACAGGTATTTTTTGATAAGCTATCCCGTTTTCTTCAAAATATCTTTGCATTTCAGGGGAAATGATCTTGTATATTTTTTTCTTGTATCCATTTTCTGGCATACAGGTCTTGCAATAAGAGATTTTTTCATCTGCCGAAACCATGATCTCCTGCATATTGTCGCATTTCTTTGCTGATGACACCATCGGGATAAAATAATCAGTTACGCGATTGTTGCAATAATCACCGGGCGGCAAACCTGTTTCGGAGCAAACAATTCTAAGACCACAATCTTCGGGCTGACGAAACCATTCTTCATCCGCATCGTAATCGATCGTATTAAAAATTTTGAAAAGCAGCGGAGTGGCGACATTGGCGCCGCTGAGTTCAGGAACCCCCGTTGCAGAGAAGTTGCCTACCCAGACACCGACAGTATAGTGACGGTTATATCCAATGCTCCAGGCGTCACGCCGGCCATAAGAAGTTCCTGTCTTCCAGGCAATCCTTGGCATATGAACCGTGCTTCCCCAGTTAAGCGGAAAATCCGGGCGATTAATTTTTGAAAGAATTTCATTGATCATGAAAGTAGCAGCAGGACTGATTATCCTTTTTGGAATTCCCGGATGCTCAAATTGCAAATAAGCAGGTTGAATATAATTGCCTTCATTGGCAAAGACGGAATAAAGTCCTGTCATCTCTTCTAACGTTGTTCCACACCCGCCGAGGATCATGGACAACCCCAGCTTAATCTGATCTTTTCTTATCTGTTTGAAATTACAAGTTGAAAGTTTTTGAATCAGATTGTCCTTGCCTAACGCATGCAGACTTTTTACCGCAGGTATATTCAGTGAATGTTCTAATGCATACTCCATCGTGACATATCCATTAAATTTCTTATCATAGTTCTCCGGCGCATATCCCTGATAATTTACTGCGACATCCGTAATTACCCGTTTCGGGGTGAGCAATCCTTTATCAATACAAAGGCCATAAAGCAAAGGCTTCAATGTGCTGCCAGGTTGCCGGATCGCTGCTGCACCGTTCACCTGACCTGCATCGATCGTGTCCCTGAAATCAGAAGAACCGATATAAGCGATGATCTTATGCGTCGTGTTATCAATAACCATTACGGCCGCATTATGAATATTTTTCAGCCGAAGCTCTTTCGAATGATCCGCTACAAGCTTTTCGATTTTCATTTGCGTGTTCAATTCGATATTTGTCTTGATAATATCGCCACCCTGTTTCTTCAGTTTGTATGCAAGATGAGGAACAAAGTTTGGCACAGTTCCTCGGGATGCTGTCAGGGATTCACTCAATGCATCCTGAATTTCCTTTTCAGTAAATAATTTTTCATGCGAAAACTTTTTCAGCCATTTGTTTCTTTCCTCCACAATCTTATCGTTGTTCTTCCCAATCACCAATGAAGAAGGTCGATTGGGAATGATCGCAAGCGCAGTAATTTCTGCGAGGGATAAATGGTCCGGGCCTTTTTTGAAATAAAGAAGAGATGCAGATTTTACACCTTCAATATTCCCACCGTAGGGAACTAAGTTGAGATAGAGTTGCAATATTTCATCCTTGCTGAATTTTCTTTCCAGCTGAATGGATCTGAAAATTTCAACCAGCTTATTCCAATAAGTTCTTCGTTTAGGTTCCATCGCGCGCGCCACCTGCATGGTAATGGTGGAAGCTCCTGACAATCTTCTCCCATAAAAAATATTTCTCAAAAAAGCCTTGCCCAATGAAAATGGATTGACCCCGGGATGATAATAAAAATATTTGTCTTCTTTCGCAATGATCGTTTTGCGGAGCAATGGGGATATTTCGTTCAATTCCGTTTTCATCCTCCATTGCTGATCCCTGGTAAGAAAAGCATGAATCACGTCTCCCTTATTATCCGTAATTATGGTTGAATATTCAATCTGATCGGGAAGAGGGAAGATCCAGTTGAGCAAAAAGAATAAAAGAATTAAAGAGATTATTGAGAAACCCAATAATTTCAGCAATCGCCTGGTATGGGAAAAAATAAACTTCATCTGTTGCCATTATCAAAGATATATCATTGCGTCTTTTTTGTATCTTAACGCCATCATCGTTTAACTAACTGTCTATGCATATGAAAGTCCGCTTATTGACAACCGTCACGGTTGTTATTTTTTTGTTTGGATGTAGCCGCAATACTGTCAGCCTCGATTACACGAATGCCAAAAATGAAGTGCCTACGCTTGGTAATCTCGTTTTCAGGTTCGACAAATCCCTGGTCAGTGATTCACTGCTTGGTCAATGGGATTCGACGCAATATATTTCCTTTGAGCCAAAGATAGAAGGTCGTTTTCGCTGGGAACATCCCGATGAACTGGTATTTTCTCCGGCCAAACCTCTGTCCCCTGCCACAACATATAAAGCCTCACTGAACAGTGACCTGTTGCAATACACCAAATATTCAAAAGTAAAAGATGGTGACAATATCAAATTTCATACACCCGATCTGAAACTGGATAACGTAAATGCTACCTGGGTATTGCAGGATGAAAACAGCACAACGGCTTTGCCCCAGGTCAATTTATATTTTAATTACCCTGTTGATCCAAACACATTGAAAGATAAATTGAAACTGCAGATGAATGATCAGCCGGTTGAATATAATTTTCAAACCCTGACAGCGGAAAATAAACTCTCGATTCGGATCCTGAATGTAAAAATGGAAGACAAGGATTATGAAGCAAAAATTCTTATCGATAAAGATCTCGTGCCAAAGGGGGGAGTCAATGGAACTGCGGACAAATTTGAAATGACATCTGTAATTTCATCGCCCTATGTTTTGCGTATCAATGATGTTTCGACTGAACAGGATGGTGTGCAGGGAACAGTAAAAGTGACAACCAGCCAGCAGGTAACCGCTGCTGATCTTGCATCTTTCATAAAATTCAATCCGTCAATGAAATTTAATGTTGAAGTACAGGATGATGGCTTTCAGATCAGTACGGATAATTTTGATCCTGAGAAAAGTTATTTGCTCACGATCGCCAAAGGATTGCATGGAAGAATCGGCGGCGTGTTGAAAGATAGTTACAGTGCCAATCTTGCTTTTGGTCAGTTGGAGCCATCCATCAGTTTTGCAAACAGCAAGGGAATTTATCTTTCCGCAAAAGGAGAGAAAAATATTGAAGTGAGAATTGTCAGCGTGCCCAAAGTGAAAATAATTGTATCCAAAATCTATGAAAGCAATTTGCTTTTAGCCCAGCGTTACGGATATCGGCCTAAAGAATCATCCGAAAATGAAAATAGTGAAGAAAGCGACTATTATTACGATAATAGCAGCACAACTGCCGGCGATGTAATCTATGAGCAGGAAGTCGACACCCGTTCGTTGCCACGATATGGTAACAGCAGGGTTTTTAATTTCAATATCAGTGACAAGCTTCCTGATTTCAAAGGAATCTACCATCTTATGATCCGCTCCCAAA
>DATJWE010000084.1:0-4400 GCA_035501475.1 Puia sp.
AAAAAATAGGGGAGATGCCCACCGAAATGTTCTATCATTTTTTTAAATCTTTTTCCGACGCAGCTAAATGTAATCTGCACATTGAGTGTCACGGCGACAATGAACATCATAAGATCGAAGCAATCTTCAAGGCCTTTGCCAGGGCGATCAGGATGGCAGTAAAACGCGATCCGCTTTCAAATTATCTGCCCTCAACAAAGGGAGTTTTATAACAAAACATCCCTCCATTCTGCAATCCTGCTGAATAATGATTTGGCATATGGACAAAGCGGAACGATTTTAATATTATTTGTTCTTGCGTAAGTTACTGCGGCCTGTACCAGTTCTTTGCCGACATTCAATCCTTTCAACTCTTCATTCACTTCGGTATGTTCAATCACCATTTTCCCCGGAGAGGACATAGTGTACACCAATTCCGCTTCGATGGCACCATCTTTCCCAACGTAAAACATCCCTTTATTGTCAACCTGCTTATGCTGAATAACCATATTGATTTACTTTAATCATGTCCTCACAATTTGAAAAATATTTTCTTTTTATATAAGAAATAGCACAAATACCACTCCAGGGCGAATACACAGAGAGAACTGATAATCAGTTTTGGCATTTCAGGCATGTGAATGATCTCCTGAAGGCCATTACTGATGCTGGTGATATATCCGGTGAACCATCTGTCGCCGACAATTTCGAAGAACAGGTAAATGAAAATAGAATTCATTCCCACCACAACAAAGAACAAAAGATTTTTTTTGTGCCCCATGATATCGATCCACCAATAACAAAAACTCAGTTCAACCAGACACCAGCCCAGGGAAGCCAGGGTAAACGAACTCGTCGCGATGCGTTTAATGATGGGTGTTATGCCGGCTGCGTCAAGTCCATATCCTGCGATAAAACAGATAACAGCCCAGATAAGCATCATCCGGATCTTATTTTTCTGATTACTCAAAAGCAACTTACCTGCCAAAGCGCCGGCGATGGTATGTACGGCAGTAGGAATACAATTGATGGCAACCCATCCTCCTTTATTGATTTTATTCATCAGCAGCAGGTCGACATAATTACCAAAATTGTGCTGATCAGTGAATGGCTGATCGAAGCCGGGTACTTTCGTAAATCGATATAAGGCTTCTGTAAGCAAGAATAATCCAACACAAAAAATGATCTGCACTTTTGCCGGCCAGCGGAAAATAAGAAACGCAACCAGCGTGGTGAAAGACAATTGGGTCAGTACGTCCCAGAGTTCGAAGGATAGCCCACCCGGCCTGACTGCATAATCCAATACTCCCCAGAAAAACAGCCAGAAACATCTCTTCAACGTTTTTTTAAGCGATTCATTCCAGCTCATGCCTTTTTGCTCCTGCTTGTGCAACGAAAAAGCCATGGCAACTCCCGCCATAAACATGAATGAGGGTTGTATCAGATCCCAGAACCTAAGTCCGTTCCAGGGGTGATGAAAGAATTGCAGGAAGAATTTATTTGCTATTGTCCCATCAGTGGCTTTAAAAAGATGTTCATACAAACCTGTGCTTTCCAGGGCCAACAACACCATGATGGCACCCCGCATAAAATCGAGCGACAACAATCGTTGCGATGGAAGAGCCTCGGTCTGGGTTGAATTCATGTGCAGGTATCCGATATGACGGAGAAAAAATAAGCATAAAATCTGAAATTATTTATAAGCCAGGCTATTTTTTCTAAACGATACCTCCTCGGCTTGGGCGAGGCAACCGTTTGTACTTAATTTTGGGAAATGATCTCTGAAAAATTTGGTGAAATCATTTTTCCATTCCATATTTGTACTGCAATGAAATTACAGATCAATAACAAACAGTGGTGGTGGCATACGAACTCCTTGCGGGGCAAGTAATGCTATAGCATACTGTATTATCATATTTTGCCCCGATATATTCGGGGCTTTTTCATTCTTATACCCGAAGGGACAGAATGAAAAGGGCGTTCAAACAGGTTCTTCATCAAAAGAATAAGCTTTCGGGAAAACGATATGAAAAAGATAGAGATCAAAACAAAATTTAAAAAACTACTTTCCGATATACACACACCGGTAGGAATTTACCTGCGTCTCAGGGATCGCTTTCGGGATACCATCCTGCTTGAAAGTACCGATTATCATGCTGCTGAAAACAGTTATTCTTTTATTTGTATCAATGCAATTGCGGGTATAGAAATTACAGATATCACCAAAATTGAATTTAAACTTCCGGGTCAGCCGCCTGAGAAAGTCAACATTACGCATTCTGCTGCAGTGCCATCCTTGCTTTGGGATTTTATGAAAAGGTTCAACACTGTTCCTGCTGCGGAAAAACCTGTCAGGACAGCGCAGGGGCTATTTGGGTATACCACATTCGATGCGGTTCAGTTTTTTGATACCATCCGGTTTTCTGAAGCAGATTCGAAGGAAGATCCCCGGAATCATTTGCCCGCGATTCCTTTAATGCGATATCGGTTATACCAGTATGTTATTGCAATCAATCATTTTAAGGATGAATTATATCTCTGCGAAAACGAATTAGCCGGACTTGAGAGTGAAATGGCAATCGTGGAATCCCTGATAAAAAGTAAGGATGTGCCTATTTATCCTTTTGCAATCAATGGGAGTGAAAGACAGAATATGACTGATGAAGAGTATAGGCAGATGGTTCAAAAAGGAATTCAGAGCTGTTATCGCGGAGATGTTTTTCAAATTGTACTCAGCAGGAGATACCAGCTGGATTTTACCGGGGATGAATTCAATGTGTATCGGGCGCTGCGCAATATCAATCCTTCTCCTTATCTGTTCTATTTCGATTATGGGGATTACAGGTTGATGGGTTCATCTCCCGAGTCACAGATCCTGATCCAAAACGGAAAGGCCATTGTTCATCCCATCGCGGGGACATTCAAAAGGACGGGGGATGATGAGATTGATCAGCAGGCTGCCGACAGGTTATTGCAGGATACAAAGGAAAATGCCGAACATGTGATGCTGGTTGACCTGGCCCGTAATGATCTCAGCCGGCAATGTGATGAGGTTTCGGTTGTCCATTACCGGCAGGTTCAATATTATTCGCACGTCATTCATTTGGTGAGTGAGGTGAAGGGAAAGGTCAGGGAAGACAATAACCCCTTTCAATTACTGGCCGCTACATTTCCTGCAGGCACTTTGAGCGGGGCTCCCAAATTCAAGGCAATGGAACTGATCAACAAATATGAACCTACGCTGAGAAATTATTATGGAGGTTGTATCGGGTTTATTGGTTTTGACGGAAGCTGTATTCATGCTATCATGATCCGTAGTTTTCTGAGCCGGCAGAATACACTGACCTATCAGGCAGGTGCGGGTATAGTAGCAGCAAGTCAGCCTGAAAATGAGCTACAGGAAGTGAAAAATAAACTGGGCGCATTAAGAAAAGCCATAGAAGTGGCTCAGACAATTTGAGCGCCCAAAGAATTTGTCTATAATTTAAATGTGAATATGAAAATACTTGTGTTCGATAACTACGATTCGTTTACTTATAACCTTGTTCACCTGGTGGAAAAAATACTTCATCAGAAGGTTGACGTGTACCGGAATGATCAGATTG
The DNA here is from genome assembly GCA_035501475.1 of Puia sp. GTDB lineage: Bacteria > Bacteroidota > Bacteroidia > Chitinophagales > Chitinophagaceae > Puia. Next base: position 3,585 of record DATJWE010000084.1, read on the forward strand.
AATTAAGCAGGGTCAAAGAATATGATAAAATCATTTTATCACCCGGACCTGGCATTCCGAAAGAAGCCGGTCTGATGCTTCCCTTGATCGAAGAATATGCACCAACCAAATCCATTTTAGGCGTTTGTTTGGGTCACCAGGCGATAGGAGAAGCTTTTGGGGCAGAACTAATTAACCTGTCAACAGTTTTTCACGGAGTGGCAACGCCTGTGAAAATCGTGAAGCATGACATGTCAAATAAGAAAAGGAATGGCTCTGGCTTAGTGAAAGGCGCTGCTCAGGATCTTTTTGCCGGACTGCCTGATGAAATAGAGGCCGGCCGTTATCATAGCTGGGTGGTTAGAGAGGATCATTTCCCAAAAGAACTTGAGATCACAGCCAGGGATCAATATAATTATATTATGGGTCTTCGGCATAAAACTTATGATGTGCAGGGTGTGCAGTTTCACCCGGAAAGTGTGCTGACGCCAATGGGCGAAAAAATAATGAGAAACTGGCTGGCCTGATGAATACAGGTTTTCAGATCAGATAAAAACTAAATTATTTCATCGTCTTGTAAAATACATGAAAAAGATTCTTCAATACCTGTTCGAGCACAAAACCCTTTCCAGGGAAACAGCCAAAGAAGTGTTACTGAATATTTCCAGGAATACCTATAATGAAAGTGAAATAGCGGCATTTATCACAGTGTTCCTTATGCGCAGTATCACGATCAATGAATTGCAGGGGTTCCGCGATGCGCTGCTGGAATTATGTGTACATGTCGATTTGAACGGACATGATGTGATTGATATCGTAGGCACCGGTGGTGATGGG
>DATJWE010000085.1:0-50509 GCA_035501475.1 Puia sp.
GTGCTCGGACAAGCTTTTGTAAAAAATAATATTGCCATCGGTGCAAACGACGCACTCCAGAGCCATATCCCCGGCGCCAATGAGCCCGTGGCATCTTCACCCAAGGATGTCAACTATCTTGGACTTTCTTCAACCAGTCTGCAACCCAATACGGCTTTGTTCAATTATAGTTTTGCGCATGAACTGGGCCATTGTCTCGCCGTACAACATCATGGCAACAGCAAGATGCACATCTTCGACAGCTTTGACAGGTATCTGTTCCAGCAAGACGGATTTGTATTTGTCGATGAAGACGGCAAACAGGAAGATGCAAATGCATTTTTGAATAAAATAAAAACTACGGAGCCACCGGTAGCCGCACTGCCCGGTTCACAGGCAAGCGGAGACGACGGATGCATCATGTGCTATAACCAGGAATATGAATACAGTTTTCCTAAAGATGTCAAAGGAAAGATATTGATCCATTGCAACCTCAACCATCCGAACGGAACTTATTTCTGTACCGGCTCCGAAGGAAAAGGGCGTAATGACAAGGATAAAAAACCTCGCCCGGTTTTTGGTGATGCAACAACGGGTGGTTCCTGCATGCAATCCATCCAGGTGAAAGACTGGTAGAAATATTCTTTACAATCATTTCATGCAATGGCCGAATCAATCATGAATAAAATGACCATAATGAAAAATACTTTACTTACCCTCGCTCTGGCTATCTGCCTCCTCATGTATAACTCTAATGTATATTCGCAAACATGCCCGGACTGGCCTGCCAGTTGCCCGGACAACAATTATGTCGACGCCGATCGTGTAGAAGACAGCACACAAAAAATGCTTAATCCTATAGTGCCTGAAGAAGTAACAATGGAATACCGCCTCCGGGAACTGACCGGAAGCCTGATGCGCAAGGTGGCTCAAAAGGAGCATTGGAACGAACCCGTTGAAATTTATGAATATGCTTCATCCGGTTTCCGCGATGCCAAAGAAAACGTATTGTCCTTCCCGTTAAGACCGCCACATTGGGTAAAAATTGTGTGGCAGATTATCGTCAATAACGATTCCATGAAGCAGTGGATCGACTGGCTGAAAGATTTGGGCACAAGAGCACAATCAAATATCAGCGACTATGCAAACAAAATGACCGCAGTGCAGAACACTTATAAAAGATACATGGATTCGGCCAATTATTATGGTGATTTAAAAGGGAATTACATGACCGCTCATTACGCCAAATACCAGCAGGACCTTGTAGCAGGCAATACAGTTGGGATTGCTGCTTATGAAAAAGCAGTAGCTGTGTACGACGATAAAGCAAATATTTTTATCAAGAAAGCAACGGATCTGCAAAAAGATCCCGGAGCTGAAAAAGCGCAGGATGATATTCAGACGGAAAGAGTGCAAAAGTCACTGATATTCCGCGAATCGGTTGTATTATTTATCGAATTCGATTTTAATCCGGATCGCGGAGACGCAGGACGTTGTGAATGTAAACCCATCAAAGGAGAACCTTCATCCAATGGTTTTAAGGTTGTTCGATGGTTCACCAATCCCGAACCGACTTCAACGAATGTGGTAGACTATTCCAACTCAACAAATGTAGCATACGGGTTACTTGGCGGATGGAGCTCAGTACCAGATAACAGAGGCATCTATTGGCCTTCTTATCATTCAGATCCAAAGGCCAGTGATAAAGTGAGCCCCAAAAAAATAAAAAGCGACCAGGTCCAATCTTTGTGTATTCACGTCTCCGCGAATAAATCCGCAATGCAAAAATTCTTCGAAGATCTTGATACGGGAGAGTTAAGCAGAATAATAGTAAAAAATTAAATTCGGCATGAATTTATAAGAATCGGGCATGAAAAATTATTTCACGACAAAACTTACGATGTGGCTTTTCCCCGTCTGTTGTTCGATAATGCGTGCGAAATAAACTCCAGAAGATAAGGAGCGATTGAAGTTCACATGGGCCATATTTGCATTTATAAAATCACTGATCTGAACGACTGATCCGTTGGATGCAAGCACCTGCACTTCCCAGTTTTTGAAATCAGGAAACAGAATATTCACAAACTGATCAGAAGGATTCGGATAAAGGTAAAATTGACCTGGTACATGATCTTCCAAATTAACAGATTTTATCTGCGAATACCTGACCGTGCCGGATAGATCAGTAATTTTTAGCCGGAACCAGAGTATATTCTTTTCTGACGAAGTCGTCTGATACTGATAAAAATAATTGCCGGAATTGTCTGCACTAACCGCTGCAGCCACAGATCCTGCAGGTTGAAAATTATTTCCATCGTTGCTTTCCTGAACTTCGTATATGCGTCCCCGTTGCTCATTGACTACATTCCAGACCAGTTGGATTGTGTGGTTGTTTTCTTTCGTTGCAAAAAAACTGAGGAGATCCGGGAAAAGTACGATGCTGCCACAATACTGATAGGTTACAGAAAAGTGAATCGTGTCGCTGGCCGTCGCGCTGTACTGATAAGTGGAACTTCCGGAATGCGTGGTATAGGTACGTGGGTTATAATTAAATCCAATGGTTCCGTTGCCGATAAAATCGACACTGTTTGCCGTAGCATTGACCGCATTGTCATACCGGTTGATCACTGTCGCGGGATTCTGCGTAATGGTCTGCCCTGCATTCAGTGCAAAAGTGCCCACGCTGTCGATGATCGAATTATTATAAGGACTGGTAAGGACCGCGCTCTGAAAATCATCTATCCTTCCGACAGCAATTGAAAAATTAATGGGATAGCTGTTAATATTGGTTAGCGTAAATCCATAGTTCACGGAAACAACGGAGCTGATATTTACAGCAGTAAGCGTACCTATGGTTGGATTAAACTGAGGGAGTGTAAATACATGGGCATCATTACCGGAGCCCGTTGCAATGGTATCGTAAGTAATGGTTTGAATGGAGCCTGCACACTGTGCAGTGCAGGAAAAAGAGATGATTCCCGTCATGCACCCCAGCAATGATAGCTTTTTCCACAAGGATATCATACGAAAGGCTTTCGCAAGGAAATTGGATTGTCATGAGTAATAACTCCGAATAAGAAAGTTTATTATATAAAGTGCTGTGAATTGGAACGCCTAAAAACAATTAATCCCGCCAATGCGGGATTAATTGTCAATTTCCATGTATCCAAAATCAATGTGTAATTAGCAGTTTGTTAACCTGGCGTGAACCATTTGAACCGGTGACTTGCAGGATATATGTTCCCTGTGGATATCCTCCTACTTGTAAAGTAAGAATTGAGCCGGCAGGATTAGTAATTTGTTTTTGCTGCAATACCTGACCAACCTGGTTCATCAAAACAACCTTCAATTCACCAGTAATATTATATCCAATGCTTACATTAACTATATCGCTGACAGGATTAGGATATACACTTATTCCATTTGAAGCAGCGCCCCTGACTCCTACGATATCTGAATATTTATATCTTCCATCTTTGTCAACCATTTTCAGGCGATAATAGTTTGCTCCGACAAGCGGTGACTGGTCCACAAAAGAATAAGTGACCTGAATATCCGAATATCCTTTGGCGGCAACTGTCCCGATACTTTCCCAATTGCCCTCATCTGCACTGCGTTCAATGCTGAAATGATCTGAATTTATTTCGACAGTCGTTTGCCAGGAAAGATCAACTAACTTACCATCCAGTGTTGCATAAAATTTAGTTAGGAATATAGGCAGCGTTCCGTTCGAACTGATGGTAGCAGGGCCTCCGTTTGAAAGAACTCCGGTAGCACCATTTCCATAAACCGGCGCAGCATTATTCACCCATGTCCCCAACGCCAAAACAGAGGGTGCATTCCCTACAAGTTTAGAATAAACGACATTAATGAAGTTATTAAAGATACCGTCAAAATTTCCGGCAGCCGAAGCATCGATAAATGCATGAGAATTTGCCAAGGTCACTGTAGGAACCGAACCTGTACCGGGGTAAACAAGTATTACATTGTTGCCTGAATTGATATCAATGGCACCCGAAGCAGGAATGAGAAGTTTGGAAGGATTTAAAGCAGTAGCACCCGGGCCGATTTTCAATGAAGAGGTTCCATTTAAGGTTACACTAAGATTAACAGTAACTGTAACTCCGGGGTTTATTGTAATCGTGCAGTTCGTACAAGGATTTGAAGGTACTCCATTAATATCCCAAATACTTGCATTACTCCAATTGCCCGTAGAAACAGCAGTATATGTTTGAGCAGAAGCAATGTTGATAAAACCCAATAGCGCTACAAGACAAAACAGGTAAATTTTTTTCATACAGAAAATAATTTGATGATTGAATGTGGTTACGGCAAACCATAGTCAACGGATTCCGCATCGCGGCTTTCTAAGAAGAATGGATTTATCAGACGACAAGAACCTGTGGTTTTACCAAAGGGTAATTAAGGAACAAGCAGACTGGATTATGATAATTTAGTTAAAGGGAGGATCAGTAAGCTGGTTAGTTCTCATCGGAAACTAACCTAAAATTAGAAAGTTTTTTTAGACTTATCAACAGTTTTGGCTAAAAATGTGAATAACTTTAGACGATTGGGGAGGTCTAAGTAGATATATGTAGGCGGGGAGGCGGGTTCACTCTGAGGGATTTCTTTATACTTTGATTCCTTCTTATTCTTCTTGCTCCATTTTGCTGAGACCAAGCTTTTCCATGGCCATCTGGGCGGCTATCTGGCTGGCATCCTTTTTATTGTAGGCCCGGCCCTGGGAGATCAGTTCCCCATCTACCACAGCTCCTACCGTAAACAATCTTCGTCCGCCCTCAATTCTCTCGTCCAGGGTCTCAAATTCAAGGTTCTTCCCGTTCTTATTCGCCCATCCGTAGAGTTTGTTCTTATGATTGATCTCCAGGTTTTCAAGGTCTTCCATGAACAGGTAGGGCTGGATAATGCGTTCAATTACCCATTGCCTGGTCTTTTCATAGCCTTTATCGAGGTAAATTGCCCCCACCACAGCCTCCAGGGTATTCCCAAAAATCTGGCTCATTTTAAGAGATCCGTCAAACTTATTGAAATTGCTGATCTTTTTTAAACCCATTTTGATGGCTATTTCATTCAACTGGTTGCGGTTCACCATTTTACTTCGCATTTCAGTAAGAAAGCCCTCTTCTTTGTAGGGATATTTTTTGAAAAGGAAGTCTGCAATAATGGCGCTCAGCACAGCATCACCCAGATATTCAAGCCGCTCATTATTTTCATCCGATCCTTCTTTTACCGATCGATGGGTAAGTGCTGTTCTGTATAAGACAGCCTTGCCCGGTACAAATCCCAATACATTACGAAGCTGTTTTCTGAATGAAACAACGGAAGAATCGCTTTTTAAAATACGATCTAAAATTCTCACACCGTCAAGCTACAATTTTTTTATTCAGGGAAAAAATAAAAAAGAAAACGAATGAAGATAAATAACGAGCTTGATTTCATTCCTGTTGTTATACACGATTGGAAAAGTAATTCTCAGGACTCGTATTTTTTTACTATTACGCAGGCATTATGCCCCCCGAAGCCGAAGGTATTACTCAATGCCGCCCTGACCTTTCTTTGCTGGGGCTTCAGGAAAGTAAAATTAAGTCTGGGATTAAGTTCGGGGTCATCAGTAAAATGATTGATGGTGGGTGGCACAATATCGTTCGCAACACTCATAATGCATGCGATTGCTTCAACCACTCCTGCTGCACCGAGACAATGTCCCGTCATGGATTTTGTTGAACTGATATTCAGATTGAAAGCGTGTTCACCAAATACATCCATGATGGCTTTTACTTCAGCCACATCTCCCAATGGTGTGGAGGTACCATGCGTATTGATATAGTCGATATTTTCTGCCTTCATTTTTGCATCTTTCAATGCAGCGTTCATCACATTTTTGGCTCCCAGTCCTTCCGGATGCGGAGCAGTGATATGATAAGCATCTGCAGTGGCTCCACAGCCTGCTACTTCGCAATAAATACCGGCGCCGCGGGCTTTCGCATGTTCAAGTTCTTCCAAAATCAACGCACCTGCTGCTTCACCCATCACAAAACCATCACGGTCTTTATCGTAAGGTCGGCTTGCAGTTGCAGGATCATCATTCCTTTCACTCAGCGCTTTCATTGCATTGAATCCGCCCACTCCTGCTTCTCTGATCACACTTTCTGTCCCTCCTGCCAGGATGATATCAGCCATGCCTAAACGAATAAGATTAAAGGCTTCCATGATCGCATTGGTGGAAGATGCACAAGCGCTCACGACGGCAAAATTCGGCCCCCTGAAACCATGTCGCATGGAAATATGCCCGGCTGCAATATCCAGGATCATTTTCGGAATGAAAAAGGGATTGAACCTGGGAGTGCCATCGCTTCTGGCAAAATTGGTCACCTCTTCCTGAAAAGTGATCAGCCCGCCAATACCACTGGCAAAAACAACTCCCACCCTGTCGGTTGCGACATTATCCTTGGTGATCCCGGCATTCTTTACTGCCTGATCGCTGGCCACCAGAGCGGTTTGCGTAAAACGGTCTATTTTCCTTGATTCTTTTTTCTCAAGAAACTGGAGAGGATCAAAATTTTTCAGTTCGCAGGCAAACCTGGTCTTGAATTTAGTTGCATCGAAAAGAGTAATGAAATCTGCGCCGGAAACTCCATTAAGAAGTCCCTTCCAGTAGGCATCTAAAGTATTACCCAGAGGAGTTAAAGCACCGATTCCTGTAACAACGACTCTTTTCAATTCCATAAATATCCCGGAAAATGGGTTAAGTGATAAATCCGCTTTCGAAGCCTAAAAGCTTTTGAAAAGCGGATTATACGAATTTATAAAAGAAACAGGGATTCGCTTATTTGGCATGTTCTTCCAGGTACGCAACAGCCTGACCTACAGTAGTAATTGTTTCAGCCTGTTCGTCAGGAATCGAAATATTAAATTCCTTTTCAAATTCCATGATCAGTTCAACCGTATCGAGGGAATCTGCACCCAGGTCATTGGTAAAAGAAGCCTCATTGGTAACTTCTGCTTCCTCGACTCCTAATTTATCAACTATAATCTTTTTTACTCTTGTAGCGATGTCTGACATTTTTGTAAAGTTTAGTTACGGCTGCAAAAATATAGTATTTGAATTAAACCGAGCAAACAAGCCATTTTTAATTTTAATTGCTCGAAATACTCGGATTTTCAAGGATTACGCTAAATTGTGAAAGCGGATTTCATATTGTATTTCAGAGGAACCGTTCTTTCCTTTTGAACGGTATCGTTCCATTCGATTCCTGTAATTCCTACTTATAATTGCAATTTGCTGATGTCATTTATACAAGGGAATTTGTATATTTAAATATCTTCGGGATCAGGTAATTAAAATTTTGTTTCGAATGGCACTTAAGATTATAGATCATGGCACTCCGGAATATCAGCAAATGGTCCGTTTGCGAAATGACATGCTGCGGAAACCACTGGGCCTTCATTTTGACGCCGAAGAACTGGAAAGAGAAAAAGAGGATGTTTTGATGGGGGCTTTTGAAGATGACAGGATCCTCGGCTGTTGCTTATTGACCAAGGTTGACAATAAAACAGTCCGACTAAGACAAATGGCCGTTCCGAACAATCTTCAGGGAAAAGGTATTGGCCGTGCATTGATGATATTTGCTGAAAATATTGCAAGGGATATGGGCTATAGGAAACTGATTATGCATGCGCGGAAAACCGCTATCGGCTTTTATAAGAAATTAGGGTATAGCACACAGGGGAAGGAATTTGTCGAAGTCACCATCCCGCATTTTGTCATGGAAAAAATATTGTGAGTTTTCGCAGATCTCGGGGCGGATTAAAAAACAGTATTTCCCAAACCAGCTACCCGTTCTTCACTTCATTTTCATACTGCCTTTTTTCTTTAACGGTCTCGGTCATGCGCTGAAGAAACAACAATATTTGCTTCATAGAAAAGATATCATGCACAACAAGAAGGAATAATTTCCCGGTTTGCCTTAGCCTGGCTTTATTGGTTTGCTTTTGAATAAAGCTCAATATATTATTGAAAACAGCGGATTCAAAATAGGGCGAATCGGGCCGGTTAATAAAATAACACTTGATAGTATTATCCTTGAGAATAATTTTTTCAAATCCCAGTTCCAAGGCCAGTTTCCGGATGCGTACCGTATCAAACAATGCCTCGACCTGCTCAGGCACGGGTCCAAACCTGTCGCTGAGTTCTGCATGAAACTGTTGCAGATCTTCTTCTGTTTCGCAGCTATCCAGCCGGGTATATAATGAAAGTCTTTCCGTTATATTTTCCACATAGGCATCAGGAATGAGAATTTCCAAATCAGTATCAATCGTGCAATCCTGCACATAATCTTCCTGTTTTGCAATTTCTTCCCTGAACAAATCCCTGAATTCGGTTCTCTTCAATTCTTTTATGGCTTCATCGAGGATTTTCTGGTACATCTCAAAACCCATCTCTGCCATGAAACCGCTTTGTTCACCACCCAACATATTCCCTGCACCACGGATATCAAGATCACGCATGGCAATCTGAAATCCGCTGCCCAGATCATTGTGTTGTTCGAGTGTCTGAAGACGCTTGCGTGAATCAGACGGCAGTGTAGCAAGCGAAGGAGCGAGCAGGTAACAAAAAGCTTTCCGGTTGCTCCTGCCCACCCTTCCTCTTAACTGGTGCAAATCGCTCAGGCCAAACTGGTGCGCATTGTTCACAATAATGGTATTCACATTGGGAATGTCCACGCCGCTCTCCACAATATTGGTACATACCAGCACGTCATATTTTTTATCGATGAAATCAAGAATATGTTCTTCCAGAGTATTGCCTTCCATCTGGCCATGGGCACAGCCAATACTCAGGTCAGGACAAAGTCCCTGGATGATTGCAGCCATCTCTGCCAAACCCTGCACACGGTTAAAAATAAAAAAGACCTGGCCTCCCCTTTCTGTTTCATAATAAATGGCATCACGGATAAAATCTTCATTGTACACCTGCAATTCCGTCTGAATAGGCTGGCGGTTGGGCGGGGGGGTGTTGATGATGCTAAGATCCCTGGCTCCCATCAGGCTGAACTGCAATGTTCTTGGGATAGGTGTAGCCGTTAGTGTCAGGCAGTCGACATTGGTGCGGAGTGTTTTGATTTTTTCTTTATGTCCCACGCCAAATTTCTGTTCTTCATCTACGACAAGCAGGCCCAGGTCTTTGAATTTTACATCCTTTCCAAGCAAAGCATGAGTACCGATGATGATATCAATTTTACCTTCCTCCAGTTTTTTTAAAGTTTCTTTTTTTTGTATAGTCGATTTGAACCGGTTTACATAATCTACAGTGACAGGAAAATCCTTGAGACGTTCACCAAAAGTTTTGTAATGCTGAAAAGCGAGAATGGTAGTGGGAACAAGAATAGCTGCCTGCTTGCTATCACAACAGGCTTTAAAGGCAGCACGGATGGCTATCTCAGTTTTACCGAAGCCCACATCGCCGCAAACCAGCCGGTCCATCGGCGATGAGGATTCCATGTCTTTCTTTACATCAGTTGTGGCCTTACTTTGATCGGCAGTATCTTCATAAATAAAAGAAGCTTCCAGTTCTGTCTGCAGGTAATTATCCGGTGAAAATGCAAATCCTTCCTGCGCTTTTCTCTGCGCATACAATTGGATCAGGTCAAATGCGATTTCCTTGACCTTGGTTTTTGTTCTTTCTTTTAATCGTTGCCAGACATCGCTGCCGAGCTTATTTATTTTTGGAATGGTTCCTTCCTTTCCGGTATATTTTGAAATCTTATGAAGTGAATTGATATTGACATAAAGAATGTCGCTGTCCTTATAAATAATACGCACTGCTTCCTGCAATTTCCCATTCACTTCAATTTTTTGCAATCCGCTATACAGACCGATGCCGTGATCAATATGCGTTACGTAATCACCCGGCTGCAATTCCCGGAGCGTTCGCAGCGTTAAGGCCTTGTTTTTATTGTAAGCCTGCTTGATACGGTACTTATGATAGCGCTGAAATATCTGGTGATCCGTGTAGCAAACTATTTTCAGATCATCATCAATAAATCCTTCGTGAATAGATGTAGCAACAGGAGTAAAATGTATTTTGGACTTCAGGTCTGCAAAAATTGCATGCAGCCTTTCCAGCTGTTTTGGATTTTCTGCAAATAAATAAACAGCGTATTGTTTAGCTTCCCAGGCTTCCAGGTCTTTGATCAGCAATTCAAACCGGCGGTTAAAAGCGGGTTGTGGTCTTGTGTTAAAATTAACGGTGATGGCTGATTGCAAATCATGCGGTGACCGGTTTCCGAATTCAATTGTATGGCGGCTTTTTAAAGACGAATGAAAAGAAGGAACTGAAATAAAATCATCTATCCTGACTGTATTCCGGATGCTGAGTGCGTCTTCTTCGCCAGGCATTGAATTTCCGGAATCGGGTTGTCGAATAAACTGCTTTAATTCTTCTTCCAGTATCGATAATCGTTCTGCAATAAATTCCTGGTCTTCCAGCCAGACGATTGTATTTTCCGTCAGAAAATCAAAAACAGAAATCTTCGATTTGTCATCGAACTGGTTTTCTATATTCGGGATGATGTTGACCTGAAGGAGCTTTCTCTCGCTCAATTGGGTCTCGGGATCAAAAAGGCGGATTGAATCTGCATCATTGCCGAATAATTCAATGCGATATGGTTTTTCATTCCCGAATGAATAAATGTCAAAAATTCCTCCGCGCAATGCAAATTGTCCGGGTTCATAGACAAAATCCGTCCTTTCAAAACCGTACTGAACGAATTTTTGCATGAGTGCATCCGGATCGATCGTATCACCTGCTTTAATGGAAATTATATTTCCGGATAATGTTTCCGGCAGGGCTACTTTTTCAAGCAATGCTTCGGGATATGTAATCAATAATTTTTTATTCCCTCCCGCGCTCCATTTAGTCAATGCCTCGGTTCGCAGCATCACATGACTACTGTTCAGCAGACGGTAGTTTTTCTTGTTTTTGAAAGAAGATGGAAAATAAAAAATATCCAGGCCCTTTGTTAGGTTTTCTATTGTATTGTGCAGGTAAGCTGCAGTTTCAGCATCCCTGCAAATCACCAGATGGTTCAACTGGCTTGTTATGCTGTTGTTAAAAACACTGCTGATGACAAATGCAGCCGAACTTCCCTGTAAATTTTTGAGGATGATTTGTTGAGGCTGGGACATAGTGATCCTGTCCGCTATCAGAAAAAGGCGGGGAGAATGAGTAAACAAACCTGATAACACCTCATTATACATCGACATGCAAATATACACCATATTACACAGGCCGGAAAACGGAAAATCCAAGCCCTGAAGCTGGTTTGTTTAAAATTTTTTTTGAGTTCGGTCAGCAGATTCAGGCTGATGAACTGCGGATCAAAGCAACCGCAGAAAGAAAAAAAAAGTATTAATAAAAGCGGGGCTCAATAATATGCATCATAGTCTATTTTGAACTCCACTTTGGTCATTTTTTGAGGAAGTACTTGCACTGGGGCTATATTATTGTTTCCATCAAACCAGTTTGCAAAAAACAACGTACCTTTTTTTGTGAAGAGAGAATACCGGCCTGCAGGAAGCTCAACCTTAAAATATCCGGTCGAATCTGTTTCTATCTTTTTAATAAGTTTCGTATGAACAGATGAATAAAAGGAAGACTGATCTTGGCGGGTAACCTGAACTAAATTGGTAAGATCAAAAATATATAATGTTGTTTTGATGCCTTTGAGTGGATTAGGCTTAACATCAGGTGAGGGCATCTGATTACCGGAAATACGGAATACATAGCCTTCTATTCCCTGATCCTGATAACCTCTGCCAGGTACTATTGGCATCAGTGGAACCAAAACAAGAAGTAATCCAGCAAATTTTTTTTTCATCATTGAGTAATACGTAAAAAATTTGTAAGCAGGGGAAGTTATAACAAAAAGGATTCCGGATTCGAAAAAAATGTAATTTTAAAAGCTATATCTTATTATTAATGAATCGTATGACCAAAAATAAATTTGTACCCCTGCTTACCCTGACCCTGATCATTACAAGCACCCAAGTCAAAGCCCAACTGACAACCAATACTGCCGCCCTTCAACGCGCCAGTGTTATAATGAGTTTGCAGGAAAAAGATACTTACAGAAAACTTCTTTCGCTTTCCCGACAAAAAGGTTGGCCCCTGTCCTTCCGGAATAAAAAAAATCAAAACTTTGTATTAAATGGTGTAGATGCCAGAGGATATCCATTATATGTAGGTGTGAATGACAATATCATTTCTGCTGCAACCATCAGAACCAATTCGCTTTGGCCGGGTGGAAGCACAGGTTTGAACCTGAACGGCTCATCTCCGAATATGAAAGGCAAAATCGGGATTTGGGATGAAGCCAAAGCATTGGCAACCCATGTGGAGTTACAAAACCGGCCTGTTCAAAAAGATAATGCGACTTCTATCAGCGATCATACCACACATGTATCCGGAACATTGATTGCGGCAGGAGTCAATCCCGTTGCCAAAGGCATGGCCTTCGGTGCGGCCCAACTCATTTCATACGATTTTAATAATCATCTGTCAGAAATGCTGTCCGAATCTCCAAACCTGCTTGTGTCTAATCATTCATATGGAACGATTGCCGGATGGAACTATAATACCGATGCGAACCGTTGGGAATTCTGGGGGAACTGGGGTGACACGGCAGACTATAAGTTCGGATACTATTCGGATGAAGCACAGGTTTGGGATTCCATAGCTTATAATGCTCCATACTACCTGATAGTAAAATCAGTCGGCAACAACAGGGATGTAAATGGTCCGCCAGTTGGACAGCCTTACTGGCGCTTCAATCCCAGTGGAATCATGGTCAATGCAGGCAACAGACCTGCAGGAATCAGCAACAATGACGCATATGATATCGTCCCTACCTATGGATGCTCAAAAAATATTCTTACAGTCGGAGCCATCTATCCGATTCCCAGCGCTTATACGCAACCGTCAGATGCAGTCCTGGCAGAATTCAGCGACTGGGGTCCAACAGATGATGGTCGTATTAAGCCCGATGTAGTGACTGATGGTATTAATGTACTTTCCTGCATCGGAACATCCAATGATGCATATGGCATTTTAAGCGGCACTTCCATGTCTTCTCCCGCAGCAACAGGTTCAGCCTTCCTGCTGCAGGAATATTACTCCAAATTGCATGGAGGCTTCATGCGTTCTGCTACATTAAAAGGAATTATTATTCACACGGCAGATGAAACCGGACCCGCTCCGGGACCCGATTATCAGTTTGGTTGGGGATTGGTCAATATGGAAAAAGCTGCTTCGGTAATTACCTCCAACAACACAGATCAATTGATATATGAAAACAATTTAATCAACGGAGCTACTTTCGCTCTCCCCGTAGTGGCTTCAGGAAAAGGACCTATAGTGGCAACCATTAGCTGGACTGATCCCAAAGCCAGTGTTGACGAAGTAAATGTGCTGAATAATCCTGCAAAAAAGCTTATCAATGATCTCGACCTGCGCATCACGAATGGAACAACAACCTATATGCCCTGGGTACTTGATCGGACAAATCCCGGCAAAGCTGCCACCACAGGAGATGATACGCTTAACAACGTGGAAAAAATTCTTATCAATGCTGCAGTTCCGGGACAAACCTACACCATCAAAGTTTCACACAAGGGGACACTGGTCAGAGGACAACAGGCCTATTCTTTATTGGTGAGCGGAGTTGGAGGACAGGTTTACTGCAGTTCAGGTCCGAGCAGCAGCGCAGGAACGCGCATGGACAGTGTGGTCATCGGCAATATTGCATATGGAAATCCTCCCGGATGTACAACATATACAAATAACGCAAACGATAGCAATCTCACTATACAGATCCAGTCCCAGCAATCCATACCTTTCAGTATTTCACTGAGCAGTTGTGATGCTTCGTCCGCCCCGAAGATTGTAAAGATTTATATTGACTATAATAATAATGGCAACTTTACTGACTCGGGTGAAAATGTCGCCGTCAGCGGAGTGATCAATGGAAACGGAACATTCAGTGGAAGCTTTACAACTCCTCCCGGACTAACGATCGGAAATTATACGCTGATGCGAATTGTTGTTGTTGAAACAAACAATCCTGATAGTGTAGCACCCTGTGGAATTTATGGCAAAGGAGAGACGGAAGATTATCGGGTTCAGATTGTTCCGCCATCTAATGATGTTGGAATAACTCAATTGGTAGATCCTTTGGGTGAAGTTTGCGCTACTGACTCCCAGCGCGTCACTGTGAGAATTAAAAATTTTGGAAGCTTCAGTCAATATAATGTTCCGATAAGCACTGTCGTGAAGAATGGAGCCACAACGATTATGTCACTCAACACGGTTTGTCCTGATACAATCCCTGCGCTTAGTGAAGTATTATATACTTTCCAGACTCCTTTTGGCATGACTATCGGAAACAGCTATACGATAACCAGCAGAACAAATCTTGCATCGGATCAGGACACAGCCAATGATCAGAATGTAACTACGGTAATCGTTGGAACCGGCGGAGATACTGCTACAGGTCAGGCTGAAATATGCAGTACAAACCCACCGGAAGCAGCTTTGCGTGCAAATGTGAGCGATACCAATGATGTGGCTATCTGGTATGACAGCCCGACATCAACCACAGCCATCGCAGCAGGAAATCAGGCATCAACAACAGATATTCCTTCTAACAATACTTATTATTTCGCATTAAACGAAATTCACGGTTCGGTAGGACCACCTAATAAAATGTTTTTCACAGACGGAGGGTACAATGCCTTCGTCGGCAATTTTGTAAAATTTAATAATACCGTACCACTCACCATTCAAAGTGCTAGACTATATATTGCACATGCAGGCACCATTACATTTACTGTGGCACAGATTGTTAATTTTAATGCCACCAACGGATCGTATAGTTATTATCCGATATCCAGCTCGACACTCAATGTATATCCAACTACGCCAACACCCCAGAGCGGTTCTGTTACCGGCAACAACCCCGCAGATACAGGAGCAGTGTACTATCTGAACCTGCCTGTGCCGACCACGGGCGATCAGGCCATTATTATTGATTGCGAAAACGGAGCGAATATTTTCAGGAATAATAATATTGCTTCGAATCCTTATCCTTTGTCACTTCCCGGAATATTTTCAATCACAGGCAATAGTGCAATTGACGTTAACAATAGTTCGGATACCACACTATACCAGAAATACTATTATTTCTTTTATGATATGCAAATTCTTTTGACGAATTGCCCGGGTCCAAGGGTGGCCGTAAAAGCCACCAGCGCAATTCCTCCGGTGATTACACTGAATGGAAAACTACTCACCAGCAGTGCGAGTACCGGTAATCAATGGTACCGAAATGATACAGCCATTGCCGGTGCAACGGGTCAAACCGATACTGCTACCATTCCGGGAGCTTACAAATCTGTCGTTACTGATTCTATTGGTTGTGCTGTGAGTTCTAACGTTATCAGCTATGCGCCGGGTAATGATATCGGACTCGTCGTCAGCCCCAATCCCAATAATGGCAACTTCACTATCCAATTCTATCTCGGTACGGCCAAAGATGTTTCCATTGTAATGGTCAATGCTCTTGGACAAAAAGTATACACTGCCAATTATCCGAATTATTCTGGTGTATTCTCGCAGCAGGTATATCTTCCCAATCTGAGCAGGGGAATTTATTTTATGAAGATCCAGGTCGGTGGCAGCAATTATGTAAAAAAATTACTGATCCAAGAATAATTGTAAAAGCAATAAAAAAAACTATATATTAGCTCATCGATTGCTTGCCATTCAATGGCAACTGTAAAAGCGGATTCATGTAATCCGCTTTTCTTTTTATTTAAGAATATGGAAATAAAGAAGAACAATTCCTCCGGACGTTAATCTTTTCATCGGGTTAATATCAAATTTGTGTAATTCATTTTAATTCGTGTAATTCGTGTAATTCGTGTTTAATAAAAATCCGAGAAATGGTACAGCCCTGGCAAACGGGTAAGGTCATCAGGATAGAAAATGAGACTTCGAGCACTAGGCGGTTCTGGATTCAATTGCCATCCCTGGACTCATTTGAATTCAAGCCCGGTCAGTTTGTTACCATCGATCTCCCGATTCATGAAAAACCAAACAAACGATGGAGAAGTTATTCCATTGCTTCCTGGCCGGATGGATCAAATATTTTTGAATTGGTCATCGTCCTGCTCGAAGGAGGAGCAGGAACCCATTATCTTTTTAATAAAGTAAATGTAGGAAGTGAATTGACTTTGCGGGGACCGCAGGGAGTTTTTGTATTGCCTGAAAAAATTGACCGTGATCTTTTTTTTGTCTGTACAGGTACCGGGGTCGCTCCGTTTCGCTCCATGGCCCACCATATTCTGAACCACGCCATCCCTCACCAGGATATCTATTTGATTTTCGGATGCAGAAAACTTGAAGATTGTCTGTATAAAACTGAACTGGAACAACTCGCTGAAAAACTTCCCTCTTTTCATTATATCCCGACTTTTTCAAGAGAAGTCGCCGAAGGTGCAAATCATTCGATCCGCACCGGATATGTACATCCCATATATGAAGAAATTTGCAGGGACAATTCCAAGGCAACGAGCGCCGATCAAAAGCCTGAGTTAAAACCTGCGAGTTTTTATTTGTGCGGATGGAAAAATATGATTGATGAAGCCAAGTATCGCATACAGGCGATAGGGTACGACAAAAAATCTATTCACCAGGAACTCTATGGATAAAATATTATTTGCCTGATGCAGATTGTTTTTGCAGATTTTCTTTACTCAATAATTTCTTCCTTAATGTAATGTCGGGAACCTTCTGATTCAGTTCCTGTTCTTCCTTCGGAGCAGGTTTCATTGCGATAACGGGGATCTCAATATCCTGCAATTTTGTTTCCATGCTTGTATTTTCTTTTTCCAGTTCCAGAATATGCGCGTAGTTATTCAAAATCTCCCTTTCCAACTCTTCGATCTTGGATTTGTAGTTTTTTAATTGACTACTTCTCAGACTGAAACCAATCAGAACCGCCGCCAGAACAATAATAGCAAACACAAAAATGTTAATCGTGAACTCAATCGTAAGCATGGTGAAATAATTAAATTAAATTTTGAAAAGCGAACTCTTCATCTGGTACCTACTAGTTGCGGGATTTCATGGAAGTCAGTTATGCTTCCTTCATAAGGATATGTTCTGTTCCATCAAATGTAAGGCAGAAGTTTGAATAAAATCTATAAAATTTGGTTATCCACAATTTCTCTCAGCTTGTTCACAGGTATGCGCTCCTGTTGCATGGTGTCGCGATAACGAATGGTTACTGTACTGTCTTCTTTCGTCTGCTGATCGATGGTCACACAAAACGGTGTTCCTATTGCATCCATCCGGCGATAGCGTTTCCCTATCGTGTCTTTTTCTTCATAAAAACACCGGAAATGGGGTTTACACTTATTCATGATTTCCCTTGCAACTTCAGGCAATCCATCTTTTTTTACCAGCGGAAGAATAGCCAGTTTGACGGGCGCCAGTCTGGCAGGGAATTTTAATATCACCCGACTGTCTTTTTTTTCCGGAGTGCTGAGATCTTCTTCTGTATACGCCTCGCTTAACAACATCAGTACCGTCCTGTCAAGACCAATAGAAGTTTCCACGACATAAGGAATATAATTCTGATTAATTTCTGAATCAAAATACTGGATTTTCTTTTTGCTATATTCCTGGTGGTTGCGCAAATCAAAATCGGTTCTTGAATGAATACCTTCCACTTCTTTAAATCCTATCGGAAAATCATATTCAATATCGCAGGCCGCATCGGCATAGTGCGCCAGTTTCACATGATCATGAAACCGGAATTTTTCTTTTGGAATCCCCAAGGTGAGATGCCACTTCATCCTCTCTTCTTTCCAGAAAGCATACCATTCCTTTTGTGTGCCGGGGCGGATAAAATACTGCATTTCCATTTGTTCAAATTCCCGCATCCTGAAAATAAACTGTCGTGCCACGATTTCATTTCGGAATGCCTTACCCGTTTGGGCAATGCCAAAGGGGATTTTCATCCTCCCTGTTTTCTGTACATTCAGGAAATTGACAAATATGCCCTGTGCTGTTTCCGGCCGCAGGTAGATTTCTCCGGCTTCTTCGGCTATGCTTCCCAGTTGTGTGGAGAACATGAGATTAAACTGACGGATGTCCGTCCAGTTTGAAGTGCCGCTGATACCGCATTTTATTTTATTGTCTGTGATGAGTTTCTTCAACCCATCGAAATCGCTTGCAGCAAGTAACCGATCCATTTCGCCCAGCAATGCAGTTGCTTTTGACGTTTCCCCTTTTGCTTCCAGTTCTTCTGCATATCCTTCGATCAGGTGGTCGACACGGTATCTTTTTTTGCTGTCTTTATTGTCGATCATCGGATCGCTGAAATTATCCACATGCCCGGAAGCTTTCCAAACTGTCGGATGCATAAAAATTGCAGCATCAATACCCACGATATTTTCATGCATTTGCGTCATACTCTTCCACCAGTAATCCCGGATATTTTTTTTCAGCTCGCTGCCCCACTGTCCGTAGTCGTACACGGCACTGAGGCCATCATAAATTTCACTCGATGGAAAAATAAAACCATACTCTTTACAATGCGAAATAATTGCCTGAAACTTTTTCGGATCATTTGCCATAGTGGGGGCAAAAATAAGCAGAATGTGATTTACACCGGAACATCCTTAGTTTTGTTTTTTATTTATTATTGTATGCAGGAAGCCGTCAGTATCAAAACCCAAAAAGCATCTTTGCTGGAGAGGTTCGGCGTTTACTATCTCCGTATTTTCAGGCAGCGCGAGCTTTCACACCGGGTTTTTGATTTCACAGACGAAGAACTGGCCCGGAAAATGAATCGCATTGAAACAAAAGGCATCATTCTGTCTGCACTCACCGGGCTCATTCTTGTCTGGCCGATGGTATATGTGGATGTGCTAAACCAGGATAAACCCTGGTATATTCATTATGGCTGGGTGGCAGGAGTTACCGTAGCAGGCACAGCTGTCGAATTTTATTTTTTGTTTCTAATAGCATTGAAAGCCGTACAGGAAGTAAGTGAATTGATTAATATCAGATCACATAAAAAAGACCTTTTCCAAAGTGGTCTATTCAGCATCACCAATATACTTTCACGTACGGCGTTGGAAATACGCGATCCCGATTTACAAATATTGGGCATCGATCCTTTCAAACAGGTTTCAAAAAAGAATCTGCTAATCCTGGGCCTGCTTTATAAATTAAAGATCATTTTGACCAACACGGTGGCGAAATTCCTGCTTAGAACTTTTGTCGGAAAAACGATTAGCGGAATATCAATCAACTATATTGCCCTGCCTGTTGAATGTTTCTGGAATGCGATGGTCATTCACCGCGTCGTAAAAGAAGCCCGTCTCCGTATGTTCGGATTTGCATTATGCAATCATATTGCCGACCAGGTATTGCACGATCATTTGTTAAATCAGCTTTCTGAGGAAGCCAACATTGGTTGCCTTCGGGCAATTGGTAATGCCGTCGTAATGGCTCAAAACTATCATCCCAACATGATCATATTGTTACTTCGGTTTCAGCATTTGTTGCATATTCACAAAGCACACCGTTTCGACGACTGGAATTTATTCCTGGACACATTAAAAAATGTGAGCGAAAAAGAAAGGAATTTTCTGATGGATCTTTTTACAGTGGCAGTTGCATTTGATGGAAGGATATCGCGCCTTGAAGCCAGTCACCTGAATGAGGCCTATGGTGAATATTATGAATTGTACCTGCCGCGTTTATTGCATCTGACCAATTTTATGAGAAAAGGTCGCCTGCATGCGGCTTTGGAACTATGCAGGATTGATTTTACAGCAGGATAAATTCTTATTTTAATTTTTTGTTCTGCTGATGCCGTTCCCTGTCCCTGCTATTTTTTTTATCGAAATTGTCCTGCAAAGCAACTGTCAGATCAACTCCGGTTTGATTGGCAATACATAACAATACCCAAAATACATCAGCAAGTTCATCAGCCAGTTTTTTTTCCTTATCCGATTCTTTGAATGATTGCTCTCCGTACAACCTGCTCATCAATCTCGCTACTTCTCCTACTTCTTCGGTTAATATGGCCATATTGGTCAGTTCACTAAAATACCGCACGCCAGTGGTGTTGATCCAGTCATCCACCCATTGTTGTGCCTGCCTGATAGAAATTTCCTGGGTTGCCATACAAGTTGTGTTTTAATTTCCTGTTCCGTTTTCGTTTGTGCTTGCCCGTTAAATTAAAATATCCCCTTCCAGATAAGTCACAGCCTGTCCCGTCATCAACACCCTGTCGCCTGCGAATTCACAATCCACCCGGCCCCTGCGCTTCGACAATTGCAGAGCCGTTAATTTGGTTTTGCCCAATTGCTTTGCCCAATACGGTGTCAACACAGTGTGCGCTGAGCCCGTAACCGGATCTTCATCAATGCCTGTTTGAGGGAAAAAACATCTTGAGACAAAATCCGTCTCGTTTCCTTTTGCTGTCGCAAGAACGCCCCTGCTGGGAATTTGACCCAATATTCTAAAATCAGGGGAAAGATTTTCAACTGCCGCCTGATCCGGAAGCACAACCATATAATCGAAAGTTGACAGGTAGGTGGCCAGCGGTTTCGTTTTTAGTCCGGCTTCAATGGCTGGTACTGACTGCGTTTCAACAGGCGCATTAGTCGGAAAATCCATCATAATTCTCTTACCTTCTTTTTTTATTGCTTCGAGAGGACCACTCTTGCATTGAAAAATGATCTTGTTGCTTTTATAATCTAGATGATTAAAAAGAATATGCGCTGTAGCTAGTGTAGCGTGCCCGCAAAGAGCAACTTCTACCGTTGGAGTGAACCAGCGTATATAATAGCCATTTCCTTCCGGAACAATATATGCTGTTTCGGAGAGGTTGTGTTGTGCCGCGATATTCTGCATCATCTCGTCGGTTAACCATTGCCGTAATGGCACCACAGCGGCGGGGTTACCTCCAAATTTTTCCTGAGTAAATGCGTTGGCAACGTAGACCTTCATGTGTTTTTTTGTTTTAATAGACGTGGACAATTTTCAATAGGCAATAGTCAATAAGCAATAGTCAAATTCTCTCCTGAAATGACATCGTTAAAAGTTATTTATTCTATATTGTCCTTTGATTATTGTCTATTGCCCATTGCTTATTCCCTGCTTTTGGTATCGATGACGATGGTCACCGGGCCATCATTCAGCAATTCCACTTTCATGTCTGCTCCAAATTCACCGGTCTGAATCTCCTTTTCCAAATCTTCCCCTAGTTGCCTGATCATTTTTTCATACAGCGGGATCGCTATATCCGGCTTACTGGCACGTATATACGAAGGCCGGTTCCCTTTTTTTGTGGAAGCATGCAGGGTGAACTGACTCACAAGCAGGATATTCCCCCCGGTTTCCCTGACAGAAATATTCATCACTCCGTTTTCATCATTAAAAATCCTGAGATTAACAATCTTTCCGCTCAGCCACCGGATATCTTCGTCACCATCGCTGTCCTCAATGCCCAGTAACACCAGCAGGCCTTCCCCGATCGCAGATTTCAATTCGCCTGAAATACGAACGCCAGCCCTCGTCACTCTTTGGATAACTGCTCTCATTTTTGCTTCAGCCCTATAGTTTGTAATTTTAGACAATGAAGATAGATGTTTCCAGAGAAATTATTTTTAACACGGCACGCAGCGGAGGGAAGGGCGGACAAAACGTGAACAAGGTCGAGACGATGGTAGAAGGTTATTTTCATATCGGCCGGTCGCATTTCTTTACCGAAGAGCAAAAGGCGACTCTTCAACAAAAGCTTATCAATAAAATCAATGCTGGGGGTTTTTTAAAAGTAAGATCGCAGGTTTACCGGTCACAGCTGGATAACAAAGAAGAAGTCATAAAAAAAATTAATGATCTGCTGGCCCTGTCACTGAAAAAAGAGAAAAAGAGGCTTGCTACAAAACCCTCCCCCGCTTCAAAAGAAAAAAGAGTGGACTCCAAGAAAAAAACAGGGACGATCAAAGAAGCAAGAAAAAAAATCCGGCCAGCCGACTATTGAGCAACGTACTTTATGAATCGATTGATACCATACCATCTGCTACTATTACTGGTATGCATCGTATTGATGGCACCGACAACAGCGCACCGCAACCCGTCACAGGAAAAACATTTTAATCTGATCATCCATTTCAAAGCTGTCGTAAATGGCCAGCCCCTGGTTATTGGAAAAAACTATACCAATCCATTTAATGAAACCTTCAGCGTAGAAAAGTTTAAATTTTATATTGGAAATATTGGGTTAGCAGATTTAAATGGTCGCGTGAAATATTCTTATGAATCCCGCGATTATTTCCTTATTGATTTTACTGATTCAGGCGCAACCACGGTTAAACTTTCATTCACGCCCGGGGGGTATCAAAATATAAGTTTCTTACTCGGCGTGGACAGCGCACACAATGTAAACGGTGCGCAAACCGGTGCACTCGACCCAGCCAGAGGAATGTTCTGGACCTGGAATAGCGGTTATGTTGCAGCAAAACTGGAAGGACGATCCTCCCAATCTAACCAGCCCGGTCATGCGATAACTTATCATATCGGGGGATACCGGTCGCCCAACAATGTGGCAAAGGAAATAAACCTTTCGTTTCCGAAAAATCTGGAAATCAGACCAGGAGAAATAAATGGATTGAATATCATTGCTGATGTCAGTGCATGGTTCGCCGGTACATATCCCATTCCTATCAAAGAAATACCAACCTGTACAACGCCGGGTGAACTGGCAAAAAAAATTTCAGATAACTATATGAAAATGTTCACTGAAGCGGAGGTTTATTCATTGACTAATTGAAAAGTGTTCCGAAATTCTTTTAAATAAATGACCAAATATCGGCCGTCTTGAAAATTAGAATCGTCATATTTCTTTTTTTACTCTTTGGCCTGCAAATGGTCTTCTTTGAATCGTTCCACAAGAAAGAAGTTGAAAAAACCCCGACTCCGCTTGTGTTCATCGTTCCAAAAAACTTTCCCCGTCCTCATTATCAATTCAAAAACAACCCGCTCACCAAAGAAGGATTCGAACTCGGCCGTAAATTATTTTATGATGGAAGATTGTCGCAGGATGGCAATTTTCCCTGTGCTTCCTGTCACCAGCAGTTTGCTGCCTTCGCCACATTTGAACACAGGCTGAGTCATGGCTTCAATAACCAGTTCAGCTTCAGAAATGCTCCGGGGCTTTTTAACCTGGCCTGGCAAAAAGAATTGCATTGGGACGGGGGTATCAACAATATTGAAGTACAACCCCTGGCACCGATCACCGATCCGCACGAAATGGCTGATAATCTCGACGACATTATCACCAAATTAAAAACAGATCCGCAGTATAAAAAGATGTTTGCTGCTGCGTATGGTGATGCAACGATCAATTCACAAAGAATATTAAAAGCATTGGCCCAGTTTACAGGATCAATGGTTTCAGCGAATTCGAAATACGATAAGCTGAAACGCGGAGAAGCTTCTTTCAATCAATATGAACAAACAGGATATACCATATTCCAGCAAAAATGTGCGGCCTGTCATAAGGAGCCTTTGTTTACAGACCTTAGCTACCGCAATACCGGACTGGCTGTCGACAGTACCCTGATGGACTACGGTCGTATGCGCATTACCGGTAGAAAAGAAGATTCATTAAAATTTAAAGTCCCCAGTTTGCGAAATGTCTATCTCACATCTCCCTACGGGCACGACGGGAGGTACAATACAATTTCCGAAATGCTGGACCACTATGTTTCAGGAGTGATCAAAAGCCCGACTGTCGATTCTCTTGTAAAAAACGGGATAACTTTAACCGACAACGATAAATTCTATCTTATTTCCTTTCTTGGAACGCTTACGGACACAAGCTTTGTAAATGACAAACGTTTTGCCCAACCTCAATAGCTTTTGATCCGGATGAAACAGGTATTTATACGCATCATTTACGGCATTAATACCTGCATTTTTTAAATTACTATGGATTATTTTGCCTCAATTCATTCACCCAAAAAAATTTTTATGAAAGCCAAACAAATTTCCAGGCTGGTTATCCTATCGACTATCGTGTTGGCAGCAGGAATTTCAGGTTGCAATCAGACGCCAAACACGGGCAATATACCTGTTAATGAAGACAGCGTCCGGAATCATATCCTGCCTATCCGGGAAGCCATTGCTTACACAAAAAAATTCAGAAATGCCAGAGATACTTTTTACAGGCAGTTGCCTCCTTTGCAAAGCGGATTGAATCTCGGGCAGGCTGAATCATTTAACCGAGATGCTATCGCAATTCTGCTAAATCAAAAAGATTCTTTGGGAAATGAAGCAGCTGGTGTGAGAATATATTACGGGCTTGATGCCGGTGGCCAGGTAAGAATGATATTAGTCCCTTATGATATGAATGGAAATGATATCATCAACCAGCTTATAGGTAATAAAACCGCATCCATTCCGGGTATTCCCAGGGCAAATGCATTCTGGGCCGATGGGCAAACCGTTGAAAATGGTCAACGTTGCCCGGTTGTGTGCAGCAACAGCAATAGTGGATTGAACGGACAATAATAACTATCAGAATTGACATTATAAAAAATGAAGCCCGATATACTTTTTCTATTAAGCCAGTCAATATGGTTTCCCGTTGTTGTCGGGCTTCTCCGGTTCAAACTCTTAAAAACCGAGTATCTCCTTTTTTTTCTGCTTCTGGTTGCCGGACTTATTACAGAAATTATCAGCTTTATTACAATCAGGGTATATCATTCCAACGCAGTAGCAACAAATATTTTTGTGTTGACAGAATGGTTGCTGCTTGCTTACCAGTTCAATCAGTGGGGTTTACTGGCTTCGAGAAAACGGTTATTCTATCTTCTGCTTATTATCCCTGTTCTGATCTGGATAGTTGAAAACCTTTTTTTGGGAAAAATCACTGCATTCAGTCCCTATTTCAGGATCCTTTACGCCTTTCTGCTGACATTAATGAGTATCACTGAAATCAATTTCATGATTGCCTATGATAACAAGACCCTTCGCCGAAACCCGAAGTTTATAATATGCATCGGTCTGATCCTTTTTTTTGTTTACCAGATCCTTTATGAATGGGCTTACCAGGTCAGTCTGATTCAGGAACCAACCCATTTTACCACCCTGATCAGTTCATTATTTGCTTACATCAATGCCCTTACGAATATTATTTTTGGAATCGCATTCCTCGTAATCCCCGGGCGAACGCGATTTAAACTGGAATAAACAGGATGGGCTTCTGAATTCATTTGATATGCAAAATCAGCTGTTATATATCACCGTTATTTTTTCTGTACTGATTACGATCATCATCATTTATTTTTTTGTATCGATCATCCGGTACCACAGAAAGTATGTGAAATTGCAGCGGGAAAGGATATTGGCAGAAATCACGATTCAGGAAAATGAACGAAAACGTATTGCAACCGATCTCCATGACAGTCTGGGACCGCTGCTTTCTGCTGTAAAACTCAATATCAACAGTATTGAGATCCAGCCGCAGGACAGTGAAATCCTGGAAAGAGCGGGTAAATCGCTTGACGAAATCATCGGCAGCATGAGGCAAATATCATATGATCTTCTTCCCAATACGTTAGCTATGAAAGGACTTACCGAGGCTATTCAGGAATTTATCAGTCATGTCGGGCACAAAAATGGCATCAATATTCAAATGTATGTAGTGAAAGATGTGCATGTGCCTAAAGAAAAAGAAATTCATATTTTCCGGATGATTCAGGAAATCATTCACAATGCCATCAAACATGCAAAAGCAAAAAACCTGCAGATCGGCCTGAGTGAAGAAGACCGAAGCCTGCTGCTTCTTGCAAAAGATGATGGGATTGGTTTTGATGTTGAAAAAGAAAAGAAAAAATCAAGGGGACTTGGTCTGAAAAGTCTTGAAAGCCGTTGCGAAATTTTAAATGGCGTGATTTCTATTGAATCCCGTCCCGGATTCGGCACCAATTTTTTTGTAAAAATCCCCTTCGATTAATTAATTTTGAATCTTACCTCAACAGAGCATGAGAGATGTCAAATGCATTTGTTGATTTTTCCGATTTACACATCCTCATATTCTTTTCGCGTGAACCACCATATCAGTTTAATCATTGCTGATGATCACGAAATTTTTCGCGACGGGCTGGCGCTCATGCTTTCCAAACAGGAGGATCTTTCATTAATAGGCCAGGCCGGGGATGGAAAAGAATTAATTGAAATGGTTGATGCACTACATCCTGATCTTGTAATTACAGATATCAAAATGCCGGAACTGGATGGCATCAGGGCAACCAAATTGATTCTGCAAAAAAATCCTGAATTAAAGATCATCGCCCTGTCCATGTTCGATGAAGAAAACCTGATCGTTGAAATGCTGGAAGCCGGAGCCAGGGGATACCTGCTAAAAAATGCGGATAAAAAAGAAATTTTGGAGGCTATTCATACCGTCTATGAAGGAAATATTTTTTATTGCCGGCACACTTCATCCCGGCTTGCCTCGTTGATTGTAAAGAGCCGGTTTGATCCGCATAAAAAGAAACAGGATATTTCTTTTAGCGACCGGGAAAGAGAAATTATCAAACTTATCTGCAGGCAATGCACAGCCCAGCAAATCGGTGACCAGCTTTTTTTGAGCAAACGAACCGTAGAAGGTTACCGTACCAGGATCATGGAAAAAATGGAGGCGAAGAATACCGCGGGCGTGGTGATCTTTGCACTTAAAAACAATCTTGTAAAAGAAGAGGAGATCCTGTGAAGAGATCTTATACTGTTAAAAAAATTTCTTCGTGCAACTGAGCTGTCCGGGTTTTCAGAGTTTCCGATTATTTTTGTTTATTAAATAAATCAAAAGATAAGGATTGAGCAGCATCAAAAAATTAGCCGGACAAACCCTATGGTATGGAGGCAGTACCATTTTTTCTAGATTGCTGAATTACCTGCTAACGCCCTACCTCACACACCAGCTCACCAAAGAAAGCTATGGAGAAATGAGCCTGGTCTATGCAGCCATCCCGTTTCTGAATACTCTTTACACTTATGGACTCGAAACGGCATTTTTCCGGTACCTCCAGCGAAAAGAATTTAAAGATGATGTCTACAATACCACGTTTGCTTCCATCATTACCAGCACTACTTTCTTTACGCTGCTGCTGATCCTCTTCAGAAACCCATTCGCCCGGCTCATCAGTATTCCTGAGCACCCGGAATATATTGTGATCAGCGCTTTTATTATTTGCATCGATACATTGATTGTAATTCCATTTGCCAAACTGCGGAGCGAAGATCGCCCGCGCAAATTTGCTTTCATCCGGGTGGCTAGCATTCTGTGCAATATCATGCTGACATACTTTTTCTTGTCAGTCTGTCCCAGGATGCAGGCTAAAAATCCCAATAGCATCTGGTCGCTGATCTATGATAAAGATTTTGGAGTAGGTTATATTCTGCTTGCCAATCTTGTGGCTTCCCTGCTCGGACTGCTATTGCTTTGGAAAGAACTCTCCCAGTTTAAATGGAGATTCAATCTTACACTTTGGAAAGACCTGATGATATATTCACTGCCATTGACTATCGCAGGATTTGCGGGGATGATCAATGAAACATTCGACCGGATTATGCTGGGCTGGTGGGCTCCGACATCTACCATTGCGGCTGCGAGAAGTGAAGTGGGCACTTATAGTGCATGCTATAAACTATCGATTCTGATCACGCTCTTTATCCAGGCCTTCCGTCTTGGTGCAGAACCTTTCTTTTTTAAACAGTCCGTCCACGAAGACGCGCCAAAAGTATATGCCCGCGTGATGAAATTTTTTGTCTTGACCATCTGTCTCATGTTCCTGGTGGTGGCATTATACCTGGATATCTGGAAATATTTTATTCAAAACAAAAAAATGTGGGAAGGACTGAAGGTCGTACCGATCCTGCTTTTTGCCAATATGTTCCTGGGGATTTATTATAATTTGTCAATCTGGTACAGGTTATCGCACAAAACATCTCCCGGCGCATATATAACACTGATAGGTGCTGGCATCACCCTTATTATCAATTATCTTTTCATTCCAAAATTCAGCTATTTGGCCTGCGCATGGGCCACATTCTTATGTTACGGGAGCATGATGGTCATTTCATTTATCTGGGGACAGCGTGAATATCCGATTCCCTATGCCTGGAAAAAATTGTCGGCCTATATGATTATTGTGGCACTGATGTATTTCATCCACCACTACCTCACGTCAATTTGGAAAAATACCTGGTTTAGCCTGGGAATGGCCAGTTTTTTTGTTATCCTTTTTTCTCTCTTTATTCTGCAGGTCGAAAAAAAAGAATTCCATAAACTGCCTTATGTCGGCAAATGGATCAGAGCCTGAGGAATACGTCCTACAAACAAGTAGAAGAAATCATCACAGCATTTTAATATTAATTGAGAAAAGGATTGTTTTTCTTTTCAAACCCGATGGTTGTCGGTTCTCCATGACCGGGATATACTATGGTTTTGTCTGGCAGGACAAACAATTTTTCATTTATACTCTGCAAAAGGGTTTTGAAGTTTCCACCCGGCAGGTCAGTTCTTCCGATGCTTAACCTGAACAATACATCCCCTCCGATAATAAAATGTTGTTTTTCGCAATAATAGCAAATGCTTCCGGGGGAATGGCCGGGAGTAAAAAGAACCTTGATTTCATC
This sequence comes from Puia sp., assembly GCA_035501475.1. Lineage (GTDB taxonomy): Bacteria > Bacteroidota > Bacteroidia > Chitinophagales > Chitinophagaceae > Puia. The sequence continues at coordinate 28,787 of DATJWE010000085.1, forward strand.
ATCCCCCATGAAAATGCTATCCCCTTCATTCAAAAAAATTAGATTACCCCGGTAATTCTCAAAGGGCATATTCCATTGCAATCCGGATGTGGGAGCATAATCCAGCACTTCTTTTTCCTTTTCATGGAGATGAAGCGTGAGGCCATATCTGTCGTGAACAAATTTATTTCCAAAGACATGATCGAGGTGGCAATGGGTATTTAACAAAAATTTAGGCGAGAGTTGTTCTTCGTCTATAAATTCTTCCAAAGATCTTCGTTCATTACCAAAATAGCAGCCCGGATCAATAATACAACAGGCATCTTTTTCATTGAAAACTACGTATGTATTTTCTTGTACGGGATTGAATGTAAAGCATTTTACCGAGAGCATACAATAACATTTACATTTCAAAATGAATTTCCCTGATTATATGGATTGTTTTAACTTTAAAATTTTAAAGAATTGTATGCAAGATCAGAATAAGTTGAAGGCAAAAGAATTTTTTTTAATTATTATCAGTTTTGTTCTCTTTCTGCATCAGCTTCCGGCTCAGGTGAATACGGTTGAATTTGGTCAAAACAGGCTACAATTCAAAAAATTCAAGTGGCAGTACTACCAGACTCCTAATTTTAATACCTATTTCAGCCAAAACGGACAACCCCTCGCAAAATATGTTGCCCAACTGGCCGAAAAAGAATTACCCGGCATTGAACAATTCGTAGAATATGGTTTGCAGCGCCGTGCCAATGTCATTCTGTATAACAGTTACAACGAAATGCAGCAGTCCAATATCGGGCTTGATCTTGACTGGCAAAGTACCGGCGGCATCACGAAGCTCGTCAACAATAAGATGATTCTTTATTACACTGCAGATCACAATAAACTTCGCATCCAGGTTCGGCAGGGAATCGCAAGCATATTGGTAAAAAATATTCTTTTTGGAGACGACCTCGGCGAATTTGCAGCGAATCAGGCCCTTCTCGATCTTCCCCAGTGGCTGACCGACGGTTACATTGAATATGTTGCCGAAAACTGGAACACCGATTTAGACGACCAGTTGAAATCAGCCATGTTATCCGGCAGATATAGCAATTTTTATAACATGGCATTTGAAAAGCCAAACCTGGCCGGCCATGCATTCTGGTATTATTTCGCTGAAAAATACAAAAAGGAAAATGTTACTTACTTTTTATACCTCGCGAGAGTGTATCTTAATCTGAACAGCGCTTCCCAGCGAATCTGCAAAAAGAAATTCAAGGATGTCTTAAAAGATTTTATGCAGGAAGAAGAAGAAAAATATGAGAAAGATATTCGTGGCCGACGCAATGCTCCCAAGGGAACAGTTTCCGTAGTAGAAAATATCAGCGACAATAAAGACTTCTTTCATTTTTCTCCCAACCCTGCACCCAGAAGCCAGACCTATGCTGTTGTTGAATACAAGAAAGGAAAATATTCCGTTGTATTGCATGAAAATTTTGTAAACAGAAAAGTATTGCTGAAATACGGAGTTCGCACCAACGATAAACTTCTTGATCCGCATTATCCCCTCCTTGCCTGGGATGGAAAAGGAACAAGACTGGCAGTGGTTTATTGGAAAGAAGGAAAAGTCAGGCTCTTTGTATATGACGTAGTCTCAAAATATAAACGGGTCGTCCAGGATCTGGACATGTTCGACCAGGTGCAGGATATGAAATATATGCTTGATAACAATACCCTGCTGTTTAGTGCAGTGAAGAACGGACAATCCGATATTTTCGTTTATAAAATAGAAACACAGGAATTAGAACAGATCACCAATGATATTTACGATGACAGGGATGCGACATTCGTTTCTTTTCCAAGTAAGACAGGTATTATTTATTCCTCTAACAGGCCCTCCGCCACTGCACCAACCGGAGACACTGTTTTGCCCTCCAATAATCATTACAATATATTTCTGGTAGATAATTGGAACAGAAGCGAATTCAAACAAATATCCCAGCTGACATATCTGAAATATGGAGATGCGCGATATCCTATGCAATACAATATCTACCATTTTACTTTTGTCAGCGATGAAAACGGTATTGCCAATCGCTATGCGGGATTCTTTACTACTCAGAAAGCAGGAATTGATACGGTCTACAAAATCGGAGATGAAGTTTTGCATAATCCGGATCCTGTTGAACTCGATTCTGTACTGAAAGCCCAGCACAAGACCGAGCCCGACACCCTGTATACATTTTCTATCACCAATGACTCTGCTTATGTATTTGCACTGACCAATTATCAAAGCGGGCTCAAGGAAACAAAAATTGCCGGTGATATAGGACAGGTCAGTGAAGTGCGACAGGAAGGAGATCTGAAATTTCTATACAAATTGAAAGTTGATGAATCTACCCTGAAGAAAAGAAATGTCAATCCGAGGCTAACAGACTTCAGGAAACAGACCCTCACTACTGCCAAGCTTTCCAATGGACAGGCTTTGAAATTTCAACAAAAATCGGCGGATACCACAAAGAAGCAACAGGATTTCTTTGAAAGTGAATTCGAAAAAGACAAAAAAGATAGCCTGTCTGCCGTAGCAGCAGCCCCCATTCCTGCGCCTGCCATTGTGGAAGAAGCGCCCAAAGAGGAGCCAATTCTCAAAAAAGCGAAATTGTTTGATTATAGGTTGAAATTCTCCGCAGAGCAATTCACTGCCGGATTTAATAATGATGTACTGGTCACAAAATATCAACCCTATACCGGTGCGTTGCCTATCCAGTTGGGGGGCCAGGAAGCTTTTGATGCCATGTTCAAGGCAGCAGTTTTTGATTTGTTCGAGGACCTGAGATTTACGGGCGCATTGCGATTGCCTTTGTTCGGGGGAACCAGTACCGGCGCTTTCCCAAACACAGAAGCTACTCAGTTTATACCAGCCAGTTCTTCCTTCTTCGACGGAAGCGGGCAGTGGTATGTAAGAGCTGATTATCTTAAGAAACGCGTGGATTACAGTCTTATTTATTTCCGGGAAACAGATGTAGGATATGCCTATGTCGATGGCGGGAGCTATCCCTTCGATGCAAAATCTTTTACCAATCTCTGGCAGGGAGTTATCAAGTATCCTTTTGATAAAGCTCGTAGTCTTCGGTTATCCCTTGGTGTTAGAACGGATAAAGTGGTGCTCAGACCGGACGGAAGCCAACCTGCTGCAGATTCTTTTGCACTGAGCTCACCTGATCAGGCAAAACAGACCTATTTCGTTTCTCATCTCGAATATGTATATGATAACACCGTTGTGAAATCGACGAATATCTGGAATGGATTAAGATATAAGGCCTATATCGATTTCAATGTGCAGGCTAATCAACCTCAACTTGGCGAAGGCCGTAAAATGTTCAATTTCGGATTTGACGCACGCAATTATTATCCCATTTTTCGCAACTTCATCTGGGCTGTTCGAGCGGCAGGCGATTTTTCCTGGGGTAATCAAAAAATTATATATTACCTCGGTGGAACGGATGGTCAATTATTTCCCAAAGCCAATCAATATCCCGCACCCGCTCCTGATCAAAACTATGCGTATCAGTCGCTTGCCGTTACCATGCGCGGGTTTAATCAGAACGTGGCAAATGGAAACAATGCAATCGTAATAAACAGTGAATTGCGTCTTCCCGTATTTACGACCTTATTTAATAAACCAATCAACAATGCTTTTCTTCGCAATTTTGAATTGTTGCAGTTTTTTGATTTCGGATCAGCGTGGAATGGAGCCTACAATAAAATCGGAAGACCAACAACTGCATATACTGATCCAAACTCCAATGTAGTTGTTCTCCTGAAAACAGGAGGGATCGGACCCTTTATAGGAAGCTATGGGTTTGGAATACGCAGTACCATACTCGGATATTTCATCCGTCTTGATACGGGTTGGACAATGGACGGATTCTTCAAAGGCAACCCGGTCTGGCAGGTCTCGATGGGATTGGATTTCTAGTACGAAAAAACTCACCTCCGCAGGTGAAGTTTACCTGCATGCGGCATGAAATAATCAACAAAAATCATCAGGGCTTTTGCTCGAAATCAAAATGCTGATTTTGTCTTGCCTGAAAAGCTGCCTGGTCACCATAGGGGCCAAGATATTTCGCAGTTCCATATCCCAGTATCGGCCAGAAAATAATACCAAGCAAAACCAATCCGACTGTAAAACCTTCACTTTTTCCAAAGCTCTTGGAGATCATATTGTACAGCCAGATTACAAAAACAAGATTCACCCCGGGAATAAGCATAAGCAATAACCACCACCAGGGCTTGCCTCCGATTTTGGTCATGATATAAACATTGTAGATGGGAATGATGCAGGCCCATCCGGGCTGCCCGGCTTTTTCAAATACCTTCCACATGCCAACGATATAAAAAATACAAACAGCGAGCCAGAAAATCCAAAAGGATGTAGGGAGTGTTTCGGTCATATGACTAAGCTTTGGTTATGACACTAAATATATAAAAAAATAAATAAAATGCCTAAGGGCCTGTTATGGGCTAATTTACAGTTGAGCTTTTCTCACTGATAACTAACAAGTAGGGATAAGTGAAAATTAAAAAATAAGGCGAAGTCACATGACTTCGCCCTGCACAACATCCGCCAGCCAGCGGTCTCAGAGATAATCCGTCATTACACGATCTTTAAAAATTTCATTTAAAAAATATTCACTGTTTTCGTTTATCCGGATATGTGAGTTTAGTCGTTTAAACATAAGACAACCGGCGACTATCCTGTTCCCTGATCAATTTGTCTGATTCCAGGAAAACCAGCATGGTGCTGAGGGAAAAACTAAGAAACGAATAAGCTCCTGCTTTCAATACTCTCCGATGATGCATCCAGACTATCCAAATCGTTCCGGCCATTAATATAAAATGCCAACTCCTGCTCAGGAGCTGCCTCCAGCCACTCCGTTCCTGGTAAAGTACATGGAGCGCATAAGATTGAAACAGGATATGCTGGTCTTCGTCTTTTAAAATCTGTGTACACAATTGTTTTAATAGTACTGAGCCGGTAGCATCTCGTAATGCTTTGTAATATTGTTTGGCGATAATCTCAGCCGTTACCAAAACAATAATGGTATTCTCCAGGCCGGCAAGTTTTCGCAGCCATCTGAAAATATGATCCACCCAATGATGCTTTATTTTACGAATCCCTTCTTTCTCCATAAATTTTCCAAGTACCCTTGCATGGGTCTGCTCTTCTACGATAAATAATTTTATCGCTTCCAGGTACCATGGATCCGGGAATGATCTGGCAAAAGAAAACAAATGCCGGCCCTCGGATTGTTCACCTTTTTGAAATTGCTGCAGCGATGAAGTAATCAGCGATTTTTCCTGTGACGAAAGCCGGTCCGGGATTTCCCAGTTAATATCTTCAAAATGGCTTGCGTTAGAAGTGAAATAGTTTTTCCACTGAAAAAAATCCATATTCCTTTTTTATAAAAATGATTAAATGCTTTTACTGATTCTTTTTATGCTGAGATACATCAGGGTCATCAATATCGAAAAACAAATTATCATCCCCCAGGCGCAGCGGTAAATCAACGGATGAAGCAAAATATCAGCAATGTCATGACCCAGTTGGAATGGATTTGTCAGCACATCCCAGCTGTTGAACCGCAGGTAACGCCCAACATAAACCCCTAATGCGTTAAGGAGCATAACAGGGTATAAAAAGAGCATTTCATTCCAAAATGGAAAAAATTGTTTGGCAATCTTTTCCATTTGCCTCACCGATAAAATGCCAAGCAATAATCCATTCCAGGCAAAGGAAAGAATCAGCGCCAGGTCATACCATTGGGGAGCGATAAAATCGTTTTGCTGATCATTCAGATGAAATAAATCAGTGATGATATAAAACGAATTGGGAATAAATAGGAGCCATGCAACAAAGAAAAACAGGGCCGTTATTCTTCTTTTTGTCCATAGCGATTGATTGCTCATCCATTTTGTAATAAAATATGGGATATAGGCAAGAAATAAATTCCAGGGCATAGAAATAAAAGTGAGCCTTCCGGTGTAGATAATCCTCGCCAGCACCAACAGGCAACCAAACAAAATAGATAAGGTGAGCAGACGGTCAGTTTCGCCCTGCAGAAAAAATAACCGTCGGCAATACAGCTGAAAATTTGATTTTCTATTCATAGCATTTTGGGTATAAAAATGAATAAACCGATTGCCAATGCGGTTCCCGAAGCTATTAATACAGCTCCTGCACCAACATCTTTGATGAATCGTATTTCTTCATGTTCATTGACAGAAATAAAATTCATTGCTTTTTCAATGCAGGTGTTCAGCATTTCGGCTACCCATACCAGACCAATTGCAATGGTTACTGCAATAGACTCGTTCGTACTTATTCTGAACAAAAAAGCCATTCCGATAACCAGTATCGTAGCGATCAGGTGCACCGTGGCATTGCGTTCTGACAGTATGAATTTTCCAATTCCGGAAAATGCGTATCTGAAACCTGTAATCTGTTTTTTGAATGACAATTTTTGTGTTTCCATTTTATGTCTGGTTTGAAATCATCTTATTTATGATAGTTAATACCTGTAATGCTGAATGACCAGGTATATCACTAAAGCTGCAAAAATCAGCAGGCTCTGCAAAACAATCGCGGTATTCAACCAACCATTCCGGTATAACATACTAAAACGGATTTTTAGTGAGCCTGTACTCAATTGAAAATGCAAACCGGCTACTATATTCAGAATAACCACCAGGAGCGGGCCGTATAAAATCCATCCGCTTTTATGAAATGAAAATATTTCTGCTGACGCCTGCAGAAAAGAGGGCGCAATGGCATAATACAATGTGGTTGATCCAAACAAGACCCTTACGAATAAAGTGAGCAGGAAATAACTCGCCGGCAAAAGAAGCGCCAACCCTGCTACACTCAATATCAAAGGAGCTATAAAACTGTTTTTCATCATTTTCAATTTTACATTTTAGAAAGAATGCTGTTTACGGCTTACGTACTGCAGCCAACCTGCGACCATAATCACTCCCATGGCAATTACCCAACAAATAGACACCATCACGAGGAGATTGTGTTCCCTGATCTCCACTTCCTGCAAAGAACGGCCCACTATGATATATTCGACCGGAGACATATTATTATGAAGTACCACCGTTGCCATTCGTACACCCGATCTCGGCTGCCAGGTCAGCACATCTTCTCCATGAGCTTTGGCAAACTCAAAGACACCCACCGGCAACCGGGGAAATTGACCATTTAAAAACCCTGAAGACTGAATGGGTTGGCCCTTACTGTCACAAAGCGTTGCAAAAGCACTCAGGCTTTTTTCAAGATCAATGGTATCAGACAAATATTTGTTTACAGAGACCCCTCTTGCCAGACTTGCATGAATATCCCTGGCAATCTGCAATTGGGGGTCATTTGCACCAGACCGGTAAGTTTGCTGGACTGACGCATATAATACACCAAGCATGATGGTTACAATAAAACCAGCAGCCAGATAGGGAACAAAAAAGAATATCCTGGTCATAACAAGTATATTTGAAAGTACTTTGAAATCCAAAGTTAAACGAAAAAATTTTTACCTTACCTGCCTGATCATGGTTTCCAATGCCTGAATATGCTCCTGAAATGCTTTTTGTCCGGCTTTCGTAATTGAATACGTAGTATTGGTCTTCCTTCCGATAAATCCCTTATGCACTTTGATATAACCATTTTCTTCCAGGTTTGTCAGATGGGAAGCCAGGTTGCCGTCTGTTAATTCCAGCAATTGCTTGAGGTCATTGAAATTAATTTCATCGTTGACCAGCAATACGCTCATCACGCCCATCCTTATGCGGCTGTCAAAAATTTTATTCAGATTTCCAATCGGGTTCTTCATCTTTTCTTACGATTACCATGAAATGCTTGTTGAACTGCCCGGTTTTACTGTTCCGCCATTTTATCATATTTCCACCACATAATCAGTCCATAGATAATATGGAGCAGGCCAAAACCAATTGCCCAATAGTACAAACCATAATCCGCATAATAGAGGTTAACAAGTCCCAAAACAATTTCCAGTAGTCCCAGATAGCGGATATCTGTCAGGGTGTACTTGCTGGCATTGACGAGGGCCAGTCCGTAAAAAACAAGACAGGCCGGGGCGACCAGCCGCCATTCGTTGTGATACAACAAGCCTCCAACGAACAATCCTCCTGCAACAAGGGGAATCAAGAGGTTCAGCAATAATTTCTTTGAAGTATGGTCCCAAATGGGAAGTTTATTTTTTCTTGCCTTGTTCCAGGTAAAATAAAATGAAAATGCCAGTGCAGCAAGCAGCACCAGCAGGGCCAGGGCGATCAATTTATTTTTGAGATCGTGCATGCTCGCCACATCATATCCGTTTTTTCCGCTTTCCTCATAATAATTATTTAACCACTGGTGCGCAAAATAAGCTCCCACCAATGCGCAAATCCCCGCACTCAGACCACTTAACCCACTCAGAGACAAAAAACGAGAGGATCGTTCCATGATTCGCTTAATATCTTTAAGCGTATCTAAAGAAGGATGTTGGCTATCCATAAAAGTACTTTGAAATACAAAGTAAAAGGAAAATACCGGATTTCAAAATTTATTTTTATGTTAAGAATTTACTGATCAGATTTTATTGTCGCAAAGTATACCGAGGACGTGTTGAGTCTTCAGCAGTCCCGATTCCAATATCCATGCGCGCCAACCGCTCTCTTATAGGACAGCTAAAAAATTTTCCCTAATTTGATGGGCTCATTTTTCATTCAAAGTAATTTCATGCCTGATCAATATATTTTATCCCTCGACCAGGGTACCACGAGTTCAAGAGCCATTCTTTTCGATCATTCGGGAAACATTGCCAGTCTTGCGCAAAAAGAATTCAAACAATTCTATCCACAACCCGGCTGGGTTGAGCATGATGCCGAAGAAATCTGGTCGTCTCAATTTGGTGTGATGGCTGAGGCCATGGCAAAAAAAAATATCCACGCCAATCAGATCGCCGCCATCGGCATTACCAATCAGCGCGAAACAACTATTGTGTGGGACAAAACAACTGGCAAGCCCATTTATCATGCTATTGTGTGGCAGGACAGGAGAACGGCAGAATACTGCGATCAGCTGAAAGCAAAAAACCTGTCAAAGAAAATTCAGGAAAAGACAGGGCTGATCGTAGATGCTTATTTCTCTGCTACCAAACTGAGATGGATACTTGAAAATGTGCCGGGCGCCAGGCAAAAAGCCGGGAAGGGAGACCTTGCTTTCGGCACAGTAGATACCTGGCTGGCGTGGAAATTATCGGGAGGCACCCTGCATATTACGGACGTTTCCAATGCTTCCCGAACCATGTTGCTCAATATCCATACCTGTACCTGGGATGACGAATTGCTGAAACTGTTTGACATTCCTGAAAATATTCTGCCAGCTGTAAAAGCATCAAGTGAAGTATATGGAAAAACAGGTACTGTGGTAGCTCCCACTTCTGGGATCCCGATTGCCGGTATTGCAGGAGATCAGCAGGCTGCGCTGTTCGGGCAATTGTGTAACCAACAGGGAATGGTCAAAAACACTTATGGAACGGGATGCTTTATGCTGATGAATACCGGCGAAAAAGCAGTGGCATCCACAAATAATTTACTCACTACCATTGCCTGGAAAATCAATAACAGGGTAGACTATGCGCTTGAGGGGAGTATATTTATCGCCGGGGCAGTGGTACAGTGGCTGCGTGATGGGTTACAGTTGATCAGGGCATCCCATGAAATCGAACCGCTGGCATCTCAAACAACCGAAACAGACGGAGTATATATCGTTCCTGCCTTCGCGGGACTGGGAGCGCCTCACTGGAATCAATATGCGCGGGGAAGTATTTTCGGAATGACCAGGGGTACTACCAATGCACATCTTGCCCGGGCCGCGTTGGAAAGTATAGCTTACCAAACCTACGATGTACTGAAAGCTATGGAAGCCGATTCAGGGATTAATATTAAAGAACTAAGAGTAGATGGAGGAGCTACGGCCAATAATTTATTGATGCAATTTCAATCGGACATTTTACAGGTACCTGTTGTCCGGCCTAAAATTTACGAGACGACGGCTCTCGGAGCCGCCTACCTTGCCGGGCTTGCCGTTGGTTATTGGAAAAACGTGGACGAAATCCAACAACAATGGCAGGTCGACCAGAGGTTTATACCGGCAATGGATAACCGAAAAAAGAATGAACTCCTCACAGGATGGCAAAGGGCTGTAAAAGCATCAGTTGCCTGGGCGGAGAATAAATAGAACAGCAAGTGGGATTGACAATTCCGCCGGATTATTTCAGGTTTTCACTTTGATATTCCAAGTTTAATAAACAGGCATGCTTCGCAAAACCATGATTGACCAGTTGGAATCACATTCAGGCGAATGGGATATCTGTATTATCGGCGGAGGAGCTACCGGGCTCGGAACTGCTGTGGATGCAGCATCCAGGGGATTTAGAACCATCCTGCTGGAGCAACATGATTTCGCAAAAGGAACTTCTTCTCGATCCACCAAGCTGGTTCATGGGGGCGTCCGTTACCTGCAACAGGGAAATATCAAACTGGTGATGGAAGCGCTGCACGAACGGGGAACACTAAAGAAAAATGCGCCGCATCTTGTAAAAAATCAATCCTTCATCGTCCCCAATTACAAATGGTGGGAAGGACCTTATTATGGAATAGGATTAAAAGTCTACGATTGGATGGCCGGGCGATTGGGCCTGGGCTCATCTCAATTGCTTTCGAGAGAAGAGACGCTTCAATTCGCCCCCACCCTCGATGCAGATGGATTGAGAGGCGGAGTCATGTATCACGACGGGCAATTTGACGACGCCCGATTGGCGATTCATCTTGCATGGACAGCCGCAGAACAGGGAGCAACCCTGCTCAACTATTGCAGGGTAACCGGTTTAAAAAAAAATAAGGGAACACTCTCAGGCGTGCAGGTCAGAGATGAAATAAATAAAAAGGAATATGAAATCAAAGCCAGGGTGGTGATCAATGCAACGGGTGTATTTACAGATCTCGTATTAAAAATGGACAGCCCTTCGAGTGAGGATATCATTTCACCCAGCCAGGGAGTGCATATTGTTTTGGATAAAGAATTTCTTCCGGGTGATACGGCAATCCTCGTCCCCCATACCGATGACGGGCGCGTGCTATTCGCCGTTCCCTGGCATGATAAAATTATTGTCGGCACAACTGATACTTCACTGGATGTGCACGAAGACAATCTTTTGCGTGAACCCGTGGCATTGAAAGAAGAAGTGGATTTTATTCTCCATCAAATTGATAAATATTTAGCACGAAATCCAACAAGAAAGGATATACGAAGTGTATTCGCCGGTTTAAGACCTTTAGTGAAAGCCGACAGCAGGAAAACTGCAGAATTATCCAGAGATCACCTGATCACGGTTTCTGAATCAGGGCTCATCACGATTACCGGAGGCAAATGGACAACCTACCGGCGTATGGCCGAAGACGTGATCAACACCGGCATCAGGAAGGCAGGATTGGAAAATATACCTTGCAAGACCAGCGATTTACCTATTCATGGCGCAAAGCAGGACACCGATTTCAATGCAGCTTTGTATTATTACGGAACCGATTCCGATCATATCCGATCTATGGTAAAAAATAATCCATCACTTGGAGAACGGCTGCATCCTGGCCTGCCCTATATCAGGGCGGAAATTATCTGGGCTGTCAATAATGAGATGTGCATGACCGTTGAAGATGCATTGGCAAGAAGAACAAGGGCATTGTTATTGGATGCAAAAGCTGCTATTGAAATTTCACCTGTAGTTGCAGAACTTATGGCGAAAGAAACTGGCAGGGGCCACGAATGGCAGGATGAACAAATCCGGAATTTTATGGAAGTCGCACGAAATTATCTGCCCCAATGATGCTAAATCATTCGCTTGATCGTTTTATTTTCACGCATCGTCAATATTGTTAAACGATAATTTTATTCAACCAAAAAATCTCTTATGAGCCCATTTCTTGGAGAATTAATCGGAACTGCAATTCTCATCACGATGGGTGACGGGGTCGTCGCCAATGTCGTACTCAATAAAACCAAAGGAAATAACAGTGGGTGGATTGTAATTACATTCGGATGGGCAATGGCTGTGTACTGTGGCGTATTTATTTCTGCTCCTTATAGTTCTGCTCATCTGAATCCTGCTGTATCCATTGGTCTGGCAGTTGCGGGAAAATTCAACTGGGCCTTGGTTCCAACTTATATTGCCGCCCAACTGATTGGGGCCATGGTTGGCGCGATCGTAGTATGGCTCGCATATCGCCAGCATTTCAATACAACTCCGGGTGGAGATGAAAAGCTCGCAGTGTTCTGCACGGGGCCGGCTATACGAAGTTCATTGAACAATCTGGTTACTGAAATCATTGGAACTTTTGTATTGCTGTTTGGAGTATTGTATTTACTAGGCCCATCAATCAGGATCAATAATAGGGAAGAAACCATCGGGCTCGGCGCAGTAGGTGCTTTGCCGGTCGCCTTGCTTGTCTTATCAATTGGCTTATCGCTGGGCGGGCCAACAGGCTATGCCATTAACCCTGCAAGGGATCTGGGTCCGCGTATTATGCATTTCATATTGCCCATTCCAAGAAAACGGGACAGCGATTGGGGTTATTCATGGGTACCCGTGACCGGACCTATCCTTGGTGGAATCATAGCCGCTCTTCTATATAGAGTTCTGTAAACGAGTTTTTCACGCAGCGTTGCAAAGTGAAGAGCAGGACCGCGCCTTCGCGTCTTTGAGTGAAATTTCACTTATGACATTACGCGATCAATCGACTGCAAAATAATTTTGCATGCTTCCTTTATATCTTCTTCCTGAATAATAAGTGGCGGTGCAATACGCATACAGTTGGTTGCGAAGAGAAACCAATCTGTCAGTACCCCGTTCACAATACATTCATCGATGATTTTTTTGTTGGTTTCAAAACTGTCAAACTCAAGAGCTATCAGCAAACCTGCCGAACGGACAGATTTTATTTTTGGATGAACCAATAATCTTCTAAATAATTTTTCTTTATTCTTCACTTCACTGATCAATTTCTCTTCAAACAATACCTTCAATGATGCCAATCCTGCTGCGCAACAAACGGGATGCCCTCCGAAAGTAGTAATATGCCCCAATACAGGCCGGTTGGTCAATGTGCTCATCATTTTCTTATCAGCAATAAATGCGCCGAGTGGCATTCCTCCGCCCAATGCTTTTCCTAATAAGAGAATATCGGGAACAATATCTGCTTCCTGGAAACTCCACAATCTTCCGGTTCGCCCGAACCCGGTCTGTATTTCATCGATTATTAATAAAGCTTCTGTCGCTTCAGATTTTTTTCTCAAAGCCCGAAGCCATTCAACTGAAGCTGCATATACTCCTCTTTCAGCCTGCACGGTTTCTACGATAACACAGGCTATTCTGTCAGAAAGATAGCCCAGAGATTCGAAAGACCCGTGATCGAGATGCAGGATATCGGGTAATAATGGACGAAATGCATTTCTCCAGTATTCTTCGCCCATCACGCTCAAAGCGCCCTGCGTAGAACCATGATAGGATTGTTTGAATGCAATGATGCCGGTTCTTCCTGTATATCGTTTCGCCAGTTTCATCGCTCCTTCAACCGCTTCAGCTCCTGAATTGGTAAAGTAAACTGAATTTAATGAAGAAGGAAGCTGCTGCGCAAGCAAAGAAGCATATTGTACCTGTGGCGACTGAATTAATTCTCCATAAACCAGTACATGCAGGTACTGATCAATTTGTTCTTTGATTGCTGCGACCACTTTCGGGTGACGGTGACCGGTATTACATACACTGATCCCTGCGATCAGGTCAAGATATTTTTTTCCCTGCACGTCATAAAGCCAGGTGCCTTCTGCTTTTGTGATCTCCAACCCAAGTGGAATGTCGGAGGTTTGAGCCAGATGACGGAAAAACAATTCTTGCTGATTCATTGGACTAACCTTAGGGACTTTCTTTACATTTGTATACCCCGAAGGTAGAGACTGATCATTTCATAATTTATAAATTTATTCTATGCCCGTTATCCTGCCTGTAAATAATATAAATCCACGGATGGGAAACAATTGTTTCATCGCTCCTAATGCAACAATTGTTGGTGATGTGATCATGGGTGATGATTGCAGCGTATGGTTTAATGCAGTGATACGCGGAGATGTCAACAGCATCAGGATAGGAAACAAAGTGAATGTGCAGGACGGATGCATTATTCATGGAACTTACCAGAAAGCCAGAACAACAATCGGGAATAATGTGTCGATTGGTCATAATGCTATTGTTCATGGGTGCACAGTACTGGACAATGTCCTGATTGGAATGGGTGCAATTGTGATGGATGATGCGGAAATTGGAAGTAATTCGATTGTTGCAGCCGGAGCAGTCGTCCTTGAAGGAACCAAGATGGAATCAGGCGTGATTTATGGCGGTATTCCTGCCAGAAAAATAAAAGATATTCCACAAGACCTGATCAGCGAACAGATTGAACGGATTGCAAATAATTATGTGCATTATGCAGACTGGTTCCGGAAGTAAGGAGATTGGTCGATAACCGTTGGCGGATGGCCATCGTTCATCTATGAAATGCTGAAAATTAGGCTGGTATGCATACAAACGAGAGTCGGTGTTTGATCATCGGTCAACCTATCATTCCAAAAATCGAAGAATTCGTCCATTTCATCGATATTTTCCCTTCCCGGTTGCAAATCCTGAAAAATATTTGTAGGTTTAAATCGTTTAAATCAGTATCCGATGAAGCATGGTAAAACCATACTATTTTTTCTTCTGTTTGTGGCGTTTGGTTTCTGTGCTATTTCCTGTAGTCCAAAATATGGTTGTCCCAGCAATGGTAAGAATGTGGGGGCAGAAAGGATATTGAGCGGCGAAAAAGTGCCCAAGGCACCAAAATTCAAGGCATAAGTATTCTATTATAAACCTAAATCCGACACTATGAGCCTTACATTACGCACTGATTTCGGCTGTACCGAAGCCGTTATCGACGACGATTGTGGCCTCAAACGATTCTACGAAGTGGCCAATATTCTTTCCGACGACCTGGATATCAACTTTACTCAAAAAACGGATGATTTTGATTCATTGATGTGGGATTTTATATTCAAGGGCCATATCCTGACCCTGCATTATAATATCTACACCGGTATTTCAATTTATCCGAGAAAATTCAGGGAAGCTCCGAGAAAGGATAATGAAGCAGTAGTGGAAGTGGCAAAATTCCTGGAAAACAAATTGATGATTAATACGGCCAGAAAATACTTGTCGTAAGTTCAATATAATTTTTCATCAATAGAGTCCAGAATATTGCAATAACTGATGTAGCGATCTTCATAAATTTTGCCCTCTGCGAGGGCTTTTTTTATGGCACAACCCGGTTCATTCAAATGAAGACAGTTATTAAACTGGCAATCCTGCAATCTGTCACGCATCTCGGGGAAATAATGAGACAATTCCTGTCTGGAAATATCTACCAGTCCAAATTCCCTCAGGCCGGGAGTATCGATAATCTGGCCTTCTTCAGGAGGCTCTAGGTCAAACATTTCTGCAAAACTCGTGGTATGGATACCCTTGCCGCTCCATCCGCTGACATCCTGCGTTTTTAACTGAAGTGCAGGAAGAAGTACATTAATAAAAGAAGATTTCCCAACTCCTGAATGGCCGCTCAACAAAGTCACTTTACGCTGCATCAGGGGTCTTATTTCGTCTATGCCTGTACGTTGTTTTATGCTAATCAGCATCATGCGGTAACCAATGCTTTCATACATTTCTTTCCAGTTTATGAACTTATCCATTTCCTTTTTCCTGTAGATGTCCGCCTTGTTAACAACCACAATAGCCGGCACATGGTAGGCTTCACAGGTCACAAGAAAACGATCAATGAATCCCTGTGATGTTTTGGGTTCAGCTAAAGTGGCAATCAGGATTGATTGATCCACATTCGCCGCGATGATATGCTGGAGGGATTTGTGTGAAGGAGACTGACGGTTGATATAATTTTTTCTTTTTTCTATGGAAAAAATTAAGGCCGACCCTTCGGCAGCATCCTCAATTTCTATTTCGACTTCATCACCTACAGCCAGTGGATTGGTGGACGTGATGCCGTCGATCTTAAAAATTCCTTTTATTCTCGCCTTCCATGTTTCATGCGTAGCTGTTTTCACAACATACCAGCTCCCTGTAGATTTATATACTCTTGCTTTCACTCCATTCATTTTTTATTTCCCCGCTCTAAGGAACAGGCTTGATTCCAAACATTCTTTTCATCCATAATCATGGAAACATGAATGTTTATTCACCCAAAGAAACTAAGATACTAAGGAAACTTTCTGAAAACAGTAAACCGTAAAATAAATTCGAGCAGCAGCAAACCTGCAGCTACCAGGGCAAAAGGAAAAAATTGCTCACTGTATTTTGTGAAAGTCGATATTTCAACTTTAGATTTTTCCATCTGGTCTATCTCCTTATAAATCGAGCTCAGGCTTTCATTGTCTTTTGCGCGGAAGTATTTCCCGCCTGTTTCATTGGCAATCTGGGTGAGCAGTTTTTCATCGATGCTGACTTTTTCCCGCTGCATGATCACACCACCGGGAGTTTGTACCGGAACAGGAGCAAAGCCTTCTGTTCCAACACCCACGGTATATACCCTAACACCAACCGATTTGGCAATTTCTTTCGCTGTATTCGGATCGATCAGTCCTCCATTGTTTTCTCCATCGGTCAGTAAAATAATGACTTTGCTTTTGGACTTGGATGATTTTAGCCGCTCTACGCCAGTAGCGAGTCCTGAGCCAATCGCAGTACCGTCTTCCAATAACCCGCTTTGTACATTATATAGTTGGGATTTCAGTACTGCCCGATCCGTAGTCAGTGGACACATCGTAAAACTCTCACCTGAAAAAATGACCAGCCCTATCCGGTCGGTGGGGCGACTGTCGATAAACTCAGAAGCTACATTCTTGGCGGCTTCCATCCTGTTGGGAGTAAAATCCTGCGCCAGCATACTGCCGCTTATATCCAGGCAAAGCACGATATCAATGCCTTCTCCATTTGTTAGCTGTTCTTCATTTTTAAATTGCGGACGTGCCATGGCGATAATTAAACAACTTATTGCAAGGAGTCGGCAGATAAACAGGATATGCCGGAATGTATTTTTCCAGGAACCATTCTTAGCAAATGTCTTTACTGAAGAAACAATAACGGTTCCGACTCCTTTATTTGCTTTTCTGAAATACCAGGATATCATCAATGGTATCAATAAAAACAACGCAAAGAAAACAGGGTATGCAAAAACGATATGCTGGAACCAGTCGTACAACACCTATTTTTCTATTTGATTTAAAAGTTGAATGGATGATTCGATAATTCCAAAATTCTGATCATTATCATTTTTATCCGGAAGATATTTGGCAAACTTCACAAAATCACTCATCCGCAACGAAGCCGTCAATTGAGAAAACTGATCTCTTGATATATTCTGTTGACGGAGTTGCAGGATTAACTCTTCGTTTGTTTTTTCCATACTTGCAATATGGAGTTTCCTCATGACAAACAAACGCAGGATATCATTCAATCTTGTATAGAATAATTTTGTCTGGCCCATTTCCGGAAGTCTTTGTTTCCTTAATTCTTCCAGTGATTTAATGGCCTCCTCGAAGGGAGATAAAGAGGGAAGTTCGGGTTCAGTCCGGCTAAAAACCAGTACTTTTTTCTTTTGCACGAAATACAAAAACAATGCAGCTGCAATCAGCGTTAATGCAAGCAGTATCCAGATAATATATTTCACATAAGGATTCTGAATGTCAAGAATATCCTTGATATCATGATAATCCTGGTTAGGGTCGAATTTAGAGAAACTGACTTCGACAGGAATAGAATCGGTGTAATACTTCTGATTGTCGATCGTTGCCGGTAATGCCGGAATCATTACTCTTCCTGAATCAAAGCTGGTGATGACAAGTCGCTGGCGATATGATTTTCCACCTCCGGTTTCTACTGAATCGATTTTCCCTTTCTCAATAAAATTGAAGTGGGGAATACTGTCCAGCGCGAACCAGCCGGTATTGGATCCCACCGGGGAATTGACTTCGAGCACAAGCTCCAGGGGTTGTCCCAGTATGATTTCGTTGCGATCCACACTGGCTTTTACATTCGGAATATTTTGTGAAAAAAGAAATGGCGATTCAGCCAGTAATGCCAGGATCAATGCAATATGTAAGAAGTTCCTTCTCATCTGTTATGCGGGCCTGTTTCGTCCCACGAAAAATTTCTGAAGTACTTTAACGTAGTCTTCATCTGTTCTCATATGCAATAAATCACAACCTGATTTGAGGAAAATGCTTTTGCACTGTTCGGTAAACGAAAAAAATGCCTGCTGATATTTGGTTCTTACCAGGTAATCGCCGGTGTCTATCCATTGGGTTGTTCCTGTTTCTGCATCTTCCACTTCAAGCAGTCCGGCATCGGGCAGTTGCATATCCATTTTATCATACACTTTAATGCCGATCACATCATGTTTTTTGCCTGCCACATTCAATGAGTCTTCATATTTTTCATCGATAAAATCACTCAGAATAAAGGCTATACTTTTCTGCCTGACGGAATTGTTAAAGAACCGGATAGCCTCTGCAATATTGGTTCTTTTCCGGACAGGCTCTGCCGTTAGTAATAACCTGACAAGGTGCAACACATGTTCCCTTCCTTTTTTTGGAGGTATATATTTCTCAATTCTGTCGCTGAAAAAGATCAGGCCAACTTTGTCGTTATTGTTGATCGCCGAAAAAGCAAGCACCGCACAGATCTCGGTAATGAGGTCTTTTTTTCTGGCATGAACCGTTCCAAACAAAGAACTCGCACTCACGTCCACCAGGAGGATCACCGTCAGTTCACGTTCTTCTTCGAACAGTTTGCTATAGGGATGTCCGAAGCGCGCCGAAACATTCCAGTCAATAAACCGGATATCGTCACCGGGATAGTATTCCCTCACTTCCCTGAAACTCATGCCCCGCCCTTTAAACGCACTATGGTATTCCCCGGAAAAAATATGACGCGTAAGCTTTTTACTTTTGATTTCCAGCTCGCGGACTTTTTTTAATATTTCGGCAGTTGTGAGCATGAGAATGCAGATGACAGTTTACAGTTGACAGATCACAGTAATAAGGTAAATAAGTTAAGACGATAAAAGTTTTTACTGCTTTTATTTCTTTCGAAATATGAGATTAAACCATTCAAAATTTTAATGCACTCATCAGATTCCCTTGACATTTCAACAAATTTTGTTTCTTCCAATAAATTCAACATCACGGCAATACTCATCAAAGTTTCAACTTCGTAAAGAGAACCTCTTGCGATATGAAGAAACTGAACGGTCTCTTTTTATGATTTCACTCCAAGCCTTCAGCTATATCAGATGGTACAGATATAGCAGCACGCCTGGTCTGTGCGCTCAATCCATATAGTCCTTCTTCCGGATAAAATTTTACTATTGAATAAATTTCTTTTACTAACTGCATGGACTTCTTCCACGCCTCAAGAGTGTTATAATTTGTCATAGGAAGGTTTTTTAGGTTTATTGAATTTATTTACTTTCTTCACTGTCGACTGTCAACTTGCTAAGGTACTTGTATCGCTTTCAACACATCATCAATCACATGTTCCACATTTACATTTTCGGCTTCGGCTTCGTAAGTCAGGCCGATGCGATGGCGGAGAACGTCTTTGGAAATGGTTCTTACATCTTCGGGAATGACATAACCCCGCTTATTCAGAAATGCATTGGCTTTTGCAGCAAGCGCCATATTGATGCTGGCTCTTGGCGATCCGCCATAAGCAATCAATGGTTTTAGTTTATCCAGCTTGTATTTTTCCGGAGTCCTGGTTGCAAAAACGATATCCAGGATATAATGCTCGACCTTTTCATCCATATATATTTTTCTCGTCAGATCCCTGGCCTGAAGGATTTCCTGTACAGATACGACCTGTTCCAGTTCGGGTAGTTTCAATCCCTGTACATTTTGGCGGATGATCAATTGTTCTTCCTGCTTGCTGGGATAACCAACGATGACTTTCATCATAAACCTGTCCTGCTGTGCTTCAGGCAAAGGATAAGTTCCTTCCTGCTCCAGTGGATTTTGTGTCGCAAGTACAAGAAAAGGCTCGTCCAAAACATAGCTTGATTCACCGATCGTCACCTGTCTTTCCTGCATAGCTTCGAGTAAAGCGCTTTGCACTTTTGCAGGAGCCCGGTTGATCTCATCGGCCAACAGAAAATTGGTGAAGATGGGGCCCTTGCGCACGATAAATTCATTTCGTTGCTGATTGTAGATCATCGTTCCGATGACGTCTGCCGGCAGCAAATCCGGAGTAAACTGGATACGACTGAATTTGGCATGAATAGCCTGGGCAATCGATTTAATGGTAAGTGTTTTCGCCAGGCCCGGAACTCCTTCGAGCAGGATATGACCATTGCTGAGCAGACCGATAAGCAGTCGGTCAAGCATGTATTGCTGACCAACGATCACTCGCCCGATTTCATCACGCAAACGATCGATAAAAGAACAATGGTATTGTATTTTTTCATTCAATTGCCTGATGTCTTCGGCAGTATAAACCATATAAAAAAATTAATGTCGCAAAATACGAATTCGCACTGCAAGTAGCTTGCCAGAAGGATGAAATTATTTAGTTAAACCAGGTTGAACGGTAATAATAAACCTTCCCGAAACCTCGGGAGACATCTCT
Source organism: Puia sp. (assembly GCA_035501475.1). GTDB lineage: Bacteria > Bacteroidota > Bacteroidia > Chitinophagales > Chitinophagaceae > Puia. The sequence continues at coordinate 49,582 of DATJWE010000085.1, forward strand.
ACCAGGAAGACATTCTGAAGAATCCATCCGCTGACCTAAAGTATTTAATGACTAAACACGCAATAATAAGCTCCGATTATAGTTATTTTTGTAAGAGTAAATTACCAAAAAAATCAACCATGAAAAAGACAAACGGACATTTTCTTGCTTTTGTTATGACCACTTTAACGCTGTTCTTTGTTGTTTCGTGTTCGAAAAGTAGTAACAGCAGCAGTGCCATTACCGTACAGAATCTTGTGGGGACTTATACATTGACAAGTCTTACAGTAACTATTGCCCCATTTCCGCCCCAAAACATCCTGGACTCAATACCTGCCTGCCAGCGTGATGATCAATACAAGCTCAATGCTGATATGAGTTATGATTACATTGATGCAGGAGTCCAATGCAACCCCCCTGATAACGGTGCTGGTACCTGGAGCCTGTCAGGAAATACAATCATTATCGATACTACCAGCGCCACGATCCAAAAATTTGACGGGAAGAATTTGACTTTAAGTACACAGGTACAATATAACGGTATTGCGGCTACGACGACTGAAACATTGACTAAACAATAAATCCAGTTGACGGTTGCTGTCAACGGTTAAGAAAGATATTTTCCCACAATCGGTACTCTTCTTCCTACGCCAAATGCTTTGCAACTTACGCGAATGATGGGGCAGAACTGGTTCCGCTTATATTCATTTGTATTCACCATCTTCAGCACTCGACTGACCAGTTGCTCGTTGATGCCCATAGCAATAATTTCTTTCGGGCCCTGTCTTCGTTCAATATACTGATATAAAATTTTGTCGAGGACCTCATATTCCGGCAGGCTGTCACTGTCCTTTTGATCTGGCCTCAATTCTGCCGAAGGCGCTTTGACCAGAATATGATGGGGAATAATTTCTTCGTTTCTGTTAATAAACTTCGCCAGGCCATAAAC
>DATJWE010000086.1:0-8775 GCA_035501475.1 Puia sp.
TCTTCAATCAGTTTGGCCATGTCGGGATAATCGGGATCAATATCCTTGCACTTCACTCGTAAAATGGAAGATCCATAGGCCACAATAGGTAAGACCATAATGTTATAATTGCCGCAAAATTAGTAGAAATTTATCAATCGACGGAGAAGCAAAAAGTGGGTAGTGGCGCAGTTTGATTTTTTTATTTAAATACAATAAATAGTATAATGGATACAATCATAATTACTAAAAATAATTTCAATTTTCGGTTTTTAAATTTTCTTTTTGCCGATAATATATAACTGATTATAAGGATACTAAAGAAAACAAGCGCTATTATCGCCATTTAAACCCCAGTCCAATTATAAAGTGTGTTTGAAGAATCTTCAATTTCTCAAAAATTTTAGTAGGGGGTCTACTTCAAAATTTATTCAGGAAAATATTTTATAATTAAATTTTCGATCGCTAGGATCTCTGACGCAAAATCAGACCGGATACTATCAACCCTTACCTCTCATCCAGGCTTCGCATGTATTCCTGCAACATGATCGTTGCTGCAATTTTATCGATCATGGCTTTATCCTGCCTTTTCTTTTTCTTCATGCCCATCTTGTGCATGGCGCGGGAAGCCATTAAGGAGGTAAATCTTTCATCGATGGTTTTGACCGGAATAGAAGGAAATTTCTTACGTAATTGTTCAATGATTTTCCTGACCGGTTGTGTTGCATGAGTATCCGAATCGTCCAGATTCCTGGGGTCGCCGATCAGAATCAATTCAACACTCTCTGTTTTGAAATAATCTTCCAAAAAAGAAAAAAGCGTCGAAGATTCGATGGTCGTTAACCCATTGGCGATAATTTTCAGCGGATCACTCACAGCAATACCTGTCCGCCTGAGGCCATAATCAATAGCGAGAATGCGCGGCATGGAGCAAAGATAATCCAGTTTCATGTTTCAGTCAGGATGCTATCCTTTCCAGACATGAAAAACCCTGTGTCCACGAGTAAGGAAAATATCCGCGATCACAAATATGGCGAAGACTACGCTGGCAATGCCATTCGCAGTCATAAATGCAAGGTTGACCTTGCTCAGGTCATTAGGTTTTACCAAAGCATGCTGATAAATCAACATGCCGGTGAAAATGGCTACACCTATCCAATACCACCATCCAAGTGTTCCATATAAACCGGCCGTTACCACACAGGCCGTACTAAGCAGGTGTAACAATTCAGAAACGCGAAGGGCGCTGGCCTTGCCCAACCAGGAAGGCATCGAATAGAGTTGCAGTGATTTATCAAATTCTTCATCCTGCAAGGCATAAATAATATCAAAGCCGCTCACCCAGAAAATCACCGCAAAAGAAAATAACACGGGTAGTAACGTGAAGTGACCAGTCACGGCAAGATAGGCGCCGATTGGAGCCAATGAAAGGCCAATGCCCAGGATCAAATGACAGAGCGGGGTAAATCTTTTAGTATAACTATAGAAAAGAATTACAAACAAAGCCACAGGAGCCAAGAAAAAACAAAGCCGGTTAATAAAAAAACAGGTAATAAGAAATAGAATACAACAAACAATAGTGAACCTGAGGGCACTATTGGCGGAAATAATTCCCCTTGGAATTTCGCGTATGGCTGTCCGTGGGTTTTTGGCATCGAACTGTCTATCCAGGTATCGGTTGAAAGCCATGGCAGCACTGCGGGCAAAGATCATGCAAAGAACAACCAGAATTAGCCTGAGAAGTATCTCCTTCCAGGAAGCAGTATCTTCATTGTCCCAACCCAGTGCTTTATTCAGGTTCCATTGACCCGTTCCCGCCAGCCATCCCATGTCATGCAGTCCCAAAAAAAATCCGATCATAGCAAAAGGCATAGCAAAGATGGTGTGTGAAAACCTGATCAGGCTCAAATAATTCTTTATTGTGCTCATTGGTTAATACCGTTTATTTATCTGAAAATCTTTTATATCCTCATTCTGACAATTTCCCAAAGTACAATACCAGCCGCCACGGAAATATTCAATGAATGTTTCATGCCTGACTGTGGAATTTCAATGAAACAATCACACAAAGGCAGTATTTCATTACTTATTCCGCTGACTTCATTTCCAAATATCACGGCCAGCCGTTCGTACTGATTACTCTTAAAATCCGGCAGGCTGATGCTGTTTTCCACCTGCTCCACACCTGCAATCGTATAACCCTCTTTACGCAATGACTGCACAGCTTCCGACACAGTTTTGAAATATTTCCAGTCTACAGTTTCTGTTGCGCCCAAAGCCGTCTTCTGAATATCGCGGTGAGGGGGTTGCGCCGTATACCCGCAAAGATAAATCGACTGCAATAAAAAAGCGTCTGCCGTGCGAAACACGCTCCCGACATTATGCATGCTACGGATATTATCCAGTACTACCACAACCGGAATCTTTTCAGCCGATTTGACTTCATCGATCGATTTACGATTCAGTTCGTCCATGCTTAGTTTGCGCATGGCGCAAAGATAGGCATTGAGGAATTTTGAATCTTCAAAAACGCAGGGCTGATGGTAGCAAACAGTTTTTCACAAAAAGTGAAATCACCTTTTTTATGCCGGCTACTTCCTTATTTTTGCTGCAATGCGTGATGAAAAAAAATTGGATTCGGAGACCGGAGCAATGATTAAAAATCCAGCGGATACTCCATTGATGAAACAGCACCGGGCTATCAAACAAAAATATCCCGATGCCGTACTGTTGTTCCGCGTCGGCGATTTTTATGAAACTTTCGGCGAGGATGCCATCACAGCGTCGAAAGTTCTGGGCATTACACTGACCAAAAGAAATAACGGAGCAGCTGCGTCGAGTGATCTGGCTGGTTTCCCTTATCATGCATTGGATACCTATCTCCATAAACTTGTCAAAGCGGGATATCGTGTGGCAATCTGCGACCAACTGGAAGATCCCAAATCGGCAAAAGGAATCGTGAAACGTGGTGTAACGGAGATGGTTACTCCCGGCATCGCAACCAATGAAAAACTGCTGGAACACAGCAGCAATAATTTTTTAGCAGCTATTCATTTCAACAATGAAAAATTAGGCATTGCATTCCTTGATATTTCCACAGGGGAATTTTTTGCAACAGAAGGCAACCAGGAATATGTTGATAAATTGCTTCAGACACTACAACCGGCTGAAATCATTTTCCAAAGAAATTACCAAAAGCATTTTAAAGAAATTTTTGGATCGAGATTTTACACTTACACGCTCGACAGCTGGATTTTTGATGAAGCCTTTGCTGCTGAAAGCCTGCTAAAACATTTTCAGACCCATTCATTGAAAGGATTCGGAGTCGATGATCTGCATGAAGGTATCGTGGCTGCAGGAGTTATCCTGTACTATCTGAAAGAAACCGAACATCCCAACCTGCAGCATATCACTTCCATTCAGAGAATAGACAGGGACGACTATTTGTGGATGGATAAATTTACTGTGAGAAACCTGGAATTACTGGGAAATAATCCTGACAAAGCACAAACCCTGCTGAAAGTACTGGACAACACCGTTTCTGCCATGGGCGCAAGATTATTGAAGCGCTGGATCGTCATGCCACTGAAAGATATCCGGAGAATCAATGAAAGATTAGATCTCGTTGAATTTTTTATCAGGGAAGTTGATTTGCGACACAAGATTGCGCAGCATATCAGGCATTGTGGTGATATTGAAAGACTGGTTAGTAAGATACCAGTTAAAAAAATTACTCCGCGTGAACTGGTACAGGTTGCCCGGGGACTGGTTCATATCGGGGAAATGAAAAAAGCCTGCGCATCTACCGGCAATGATTATCTGAAAAGACTGGCTGATGCACTAAACCCCTGCCAGTATATTGCCGGGAAAATTGCCAGAGAGATTGTTGAAAATCCTCCGGCAACTGTAGCAAAGGGGGGAATGATCAATAAAGGGATTAACGAAGAGCTTGATGAACTAAGGGAAATAGCCAGCGGAGGAAAACAATATTTAATTCAACTCCAGCAAAAAGAATCGGAGAACACCGGCATATCCTCACTGAAAATAAGTTATAACAATGTTTTCGGCTATTATCTTGAGGTGACTAATTCTCATAAAAATAAAGTGCCGGCAACCTGGATGCGCAAACAAACACTGGCCAATGCAGAAAGATATATCACCCCTGAGCTTAAAGAATATGAAGAAAAAATTACCGGTGCAGAAGAAAAAATCCTGTCTATTGAACTGGAGCTATATGAAAAGCTGATTCTTGAATTACAGGACTATATTGCGCCAATCCAGGTGAATGGCAATATCCTGGCCATAATAGATTGCCTGATATGCTTTGCAAACAATGCACTTCATTTTAACTACAAAAAACCCGAATTGCACGAAGGCAGCGAACTTCAGCTATCGGAAAGCAGGCATCCTGTTATTGAAAGAAATCTTCCTCCCGGAGAATCTTATATTGCGAATGATGTTTTCCTGGATTCAGTCACACAACAGATCATCATCCTCACAGGACCGAACATGAGTGGTAAAAGCGCCTTGCTGCGCCAGACTGCATTGATCACCCTGATGGCACATATTGGAAGTTTTGTTTCTGCAAATGAAGCGAGGATACCGCTCACGGATAAAATTTTTACCCGAGTAGGCGCTTCGGATAATCTAAGCGCCGGCGAATCCACTTTTATGGTGGAGATGAATGAAACGGCCAGCATCATCAACAATATCACGGCAAGAAGCCTGGTGTTGCTCGACGAGATCGGTCGCGGAACTTCCACCTACGATGGAATTTCGATTGCCTGGAGCATCGCAGAATATCTTCACAATTCGTCATTTGCTCCAAAGACTTTATTCGCTACACATTATCACGAACTGAATGAACTGGAAAACAAACTGCCGAGGGTAAAAAATTTTCATATCACCAATAAGGAAGCAGGGAATAAAATAATTTTTCTAAGAAAACTCGCTCCTGGTGGAAGCACACATAGTTTTGGAATTCACGTGGCAAAGATGGCGGGCATGCCCCCCGCGCTGATCCGGAGGGCTAACGATATCTTAAAACAACTGGAAGACAGTCGTGAAGACAAACAACCCTTATCTGCCGAAAAATTACAGCAGCAAATCAAAAAACTTTCTGCGCCTGAACTGCAGCTTTCTATCTTCGATGCACATTCGCAGACATTCGAAGAAATAAGAAAATTATTGGAAGATATCGATATTAACCGTCTTACTCCTGTTGAAGCTTTATTGAAATTGAATGAGATCAAAGGATTGTTGAAGTAGTACAGCATATCCGTCTAATCATTACAAATAACTCAACCACCATTGACGGTGTGTGCTTTTGTACCTGTCATACCACCTGCAAACAGGATAAAGTATTAACACCACGAATATCCAGACCACATACACTACCCATAGCTGAAACCCGAACTGAGGCGGTCTGAAGAAAAAAGGAAAATTGGGAGTCACAATATCTTTTGTTCCGCATCCTGTAAGGAAAAATCCGGCCATGGAGAGAAGGTGAATGATATAAAAATGAATTACATAGTAGAAGAATGGAACCCTTCCATAAACTGAAAAAATTGAAGTAATTCTGTTCTGAGTGTTTTCTGTCAGGGCTAAAAAAATAAGAGCAGGCCCCAGCGTCATCGCGGTATACATTAGTGATGGCGGATATTTATTAACCTTGATGAACGATAAAAATGTACGTACGCTGTCCGATTGCACAGACCAGGGCACCGGGTCTCCGTACCTGTTTACCCACCGGATCAAAATAAAAAACAGGATCAGTCCTGATCCGAGATACAATAATATTTTCCTGCGCTGTGCTGAAGAAAAAGATGGGCTGAATATTTTTCCCATACAGTAGCCCATTATCATGATTCCTGTCCAGGGCAAAAAAGCATAGATGATCGCAATGACATGGTTTGGAGCATAATTAATAAAAGTAAAATTGCCATGATGCACGAACTCCCATAGCAATCCCACTTTCTGATTATTTGCAGCTTCAGGGTAATCCAGAAGATTATGCCCAAATACGATAATACAACCAATGATCAATATTATCCGGAAAGGCAGATACACAAGGATCCCCAGAATAATCATACTAACTCCGATTGCCCAGATGACCTGCAATATAATTGTGTTGTAGAGTGGATTAAAAGTAAATGCAAATGTGATCACAACGACTTCGATGAACACCAGCCATAAGCCCCGTTTGATCAGAAAACCGCTCAGTTCCTTTTTTGTTTTTTTCAGACCCATCAGGTAGGCCGACATTCCCGAAAGAAATAGAAATACGGGTGCACAGAAATGAGTGATCCATCTTGTAAAAAAAAGTATTGGGGTTGTTGTTTTAAGATCGAGAGGATTGTGCATGAAAGCATCCACATGAAAAAAGTCACGGGTATGGTCAAGCGCCATAATCACCATCACAACACCTCTTAGCAGATCAATGGAGGCGATCCTATTCCTGGTAGCAGTCAATACAGTCATGATTTATCATTGAAGAATGGCGGATTACAAAATAAGCTGCTCCATTCTCAAAAACAAATTCATTTGATCGCTCATCCAGGCTCATTTTAGTAAAACTTTCCCAGCCTGGGAAAAAATCTGCAAACCAAAAGGTTCGTAGTATATTGATTATAAATAAGTTACAGCATTGGCACAGGCATTGGCTTCTTTTAGCAGTCTTAATCCTACAGTTATGAAAACCTTTTTGAGCATACTTCTTTCGTTCATCCTGATGGTGAATTTTGGCCTTGGCCAGTCTTCGTCAACCATCGCTCAGTTCGAAGGACAGCCTATTTCAACTCATTCAATTTTCCTGGAATGGAAAACAATGATGGAAATGAAAATTGCTTATTATACGGTTCAAAGAAGTGATGATGGAATCGATTTTCAGGATCTTGCAAATGTTGATTCCAAAATGACTGATTCTACAAACGTATATCAATTGGAATATACTTATACTGACCAGTCATCTCTTCCCGGGACTTCCTATTACCGGTTGAAAGTTGTAGATGATAAGGGACTGACTAATTATTCCGATGTCATCCGGGTATCCAATGACCAGGTGCAGGGAATAAAGATATATCCGACTGTGGTGCAGAATAATAGTCTTTTTGTTGAAACGGATAAAACGATAAAGTCAGCAAGACTGGAAATATTCGACCTGTCCGGAAAGAAAATCAGCGAAACAGATTGGAGCACATTAAGTGGTCGTCAAAATCTGCAGGCAGCTAATAACGTGTATGCTCTGGTTAGCGGTACTTATGTTGCGCGTTTATCCGGAAATGGTGAAACACTTTTAAGTCAGATATTAATTATACAATCGCGTTAAAAAATAAGCCTGTCAACCAGCAGGCATTTCTGAAAATATTGTTTTCGTACCCAATGACCCCTAACGTCAGGCGGCTGTAACCAGTTAAGCAATTATGGTGAATCAGCCGTCTGACTCTTTTTATTTGAAAGAGGCCGGCATCTGCAGGAATTTTCATAACTTACTTTAACAATTCAACAGGCAATATTTTCCTACTTATCCAAAATCATTACCTGATGATCCGCTATGCTTATCATTTTACAGATTATCGTACGTGGCTTACCGGATTTGCCAAACTTCTCAGTCTGCGCGTAAATAAAAAAGTGCTTCAGATACCCCCATACCTGGGTGAAGGCTACATCTACGCTTCCGCCATCAGCGAAGACATATCATTTGGAATTTTAAATTTCTCCCTGAAAGATGACCTGGTTTTTATAAGAAAAAAATCAGATTATGGTATTTCCCTTCTTTTCAGCCAGGTTGAAGTTTCCTCCTTTTTCAAAGTGAGCGATCAACACAATGTGATCACAGATAAAGCTCCTATGCGCAGCAATATTTTTCTCTCTTCAACAAATTATGAGCTGGAAGCGGTGTATTCAAAAAATTCAACCCTGAAAATTGTTGGAATATTATTCAGCCCGCAATTCATCCGGAAAGTTCTCAAAAAAGACATCCTGCTTGATATCATGCTATATACGGGCGAGCGGTTGCGCAACGTAAACAAAGTGCCCATCACTTTCGAATACAGGAAATTACTGGATGATATTTTTTCAATGGATATGCAACAGCCCATCAGCCATCTCGTCCTGCAGAACCGTATCCTGCTCCTTACTGAAAAATTCCTGACCACTTTTCTTGAAAAGCGATTTGCGGTGAATAGCCAGGGCAGAAAAACAAGAGAACAGGAGAAAGACATTAAAGCACTGAAAGAAATCGAAAAAATATTAAGCAGTCCCAACCTCGAGAAGTTTCCTTCCATTGAAATGCTTTCCAAGACAGCCATGATGAGTTCAACCAAGCTTAAAACGAAATTCAAAAAAATTTACGGAGTTAAGTTGTATGAATTTTATAACCGCAACCGTTTGGAGAAAGCAAAAGAAATGCTGCAATCGGGAGAATATTCAGTCAAAGAAGTAGGGCATGATATCGGTTTTTCCAATCTCAGCAATTTTGCCAAGGCGTTTAAGAAAGAGTTTGGAGTTTTACCAAACAAAATGTTAAGAAGCTGAAAAACAGCACTCTTTTTCTTCTGCAGTTATAGACTTATCCTCTCTGGATATTCTAAAAACAATCCTCGTCGTAAATTTGTAACTGTTAATGAGAGCCCGTTTTTGGTCCAAGATCCGATTCTTGCCCCTATCGAAGATACTGTTCTAAACTCACAAAAGTCCAGCGTTTTTACCTGGATTTTTTTGTGCCCATACCTCACTATTTGGCAATGTTTCAATTTTAAATTTGCACCAGAGAGACCCAGGATTATAAAACCACAT
>DATJWE010000087.1:0-3155 GCA_035501475.1 Puia sp.
ACGCGGACCAGTTCTTTGCTTATCCGGAATATCCCGCGGTGATGGATCTCCGACTCAGGCAAATTGGCTTTGCAGATATGCTGATCCTTAATAAGATTGAGTTGGCCGGTGCTCAGCAGGTAGATAAGGTCAAGAGCTGGCTCGACGATCATTTCAGCCGCCTTCGCATTGTAGAGACCAATTACTGTGAAGTCCCGTACGAAATCCTGCTGGGTGTTGGACATTTTAATCCTGCCAGGTCAATTGATGAACCCGTAGGCGCTGACCATAAATGCGCTGACCCCGATTGTCATGAGCATTATCACGGTCATGATCACACGAAAATATTCAGCACCTGGAGTTATGAGACGGAGCAGCCATTAGAGTTGGAAGCTTTGCGGGAAACAATGCGCAAGCTTCCCGGAACAATTTATCGAGCGAAAGGGGTCGTATATAATACTGAAGACAGGCAGCGAAGAGCGGTCTTACAGGTGGTTGGCAGGCGTGTTGACATTTCAATGGAGGATGAATGGGGCGGGCGAACGCCGCGTACACGGATCGTGATCATCGGAGCTGCAAACAGCATCGACCCGGTGGCTCTGGGTCGCCAGTTTAACATGACTGTCTTGAATAATTAGGTGTGATGCCTGCTCCATGAGTTTGCATTGGCCTTGGTAACAACAGGATTGCCCATTTCTGTCTTGCCATCATCCCTTTCAACACTCATAAAGAGAGCATACCAACGAATAACTTAAGGTAGCTCCTAATTATTGCTGCGCTTATTCCTCAATCGACTGCAGTCCCAGACGAGGATCCGTTGTGTTCAAATCTGAAACATAAAAATAACCTAGAGACATTGGCAGTAAAAATATTAAAACCACCATTGACTGGTTACGACGGCAAGCTATCATGGAATGTCCTGGCTACCTGAGAAGTATTTTTTATTTGCTTGTTTCGTTTGGCATTCAATTAAAATGTTATTGTTCAATGCATTTATCCGGACGTCAATTTTTTAAGGTCCTGATTGTATCAATATTAATTTTGAATTGTGAGTTCCTTCAAGCACAGGACTCCTACACCCAAAAACAGTTCTGGCCACAAGTGGATGCCTATTATAGGTTGAATACAAGATTCAGATTGTATGGTGCCGTATCAGGCACCAGGTCAAATTCACAATATACTGATGGAACTTCAGGAATTTACGTGGATCATTTTGCGTTGCCCTGGCTTAGAGGGAGGAGGGATGTAACAGAAATGAGCGATTCGGCAAGGGGATATTATCTATGGTTCCGAACGGGATATTCTTATTCGGATGCTCCAGCTAACCAGAAGAAAAAGGACGTAAATCTATGGGAAATGGAAGGAAATAGTTATTTCCACCTGCCGGAAAATGTAGTCATGGTCTTGCGCAACCGGTTTGACTGGCGTTGGGTCAATGGCGTTTTTCAACCTATCTACCGTCTGCGCCTAAAATTAGTACGAAATTTTAAAACGGAATACTTGACTTTTAACGGATACATTTGGTCAGAATATTTTTTTTATCTAAACGACAATTCTCAGGACCGGCTTCGGATATGTTTCGGTACTGAGATCAAAGTAGCGAGATTCCTGACGTTTGAGACCTACTACCTATACCAGTTCCCTCATAAAAGTTATGTTAACTCTATCAATGTAATTGCCATGCAATTCAACTTTTATTTTTCGACAAAGAATTATAAGAGGGGCCTATCAAAAAAATGAATACCAAACACGAACAAGATGAGGCTCATTTCAAAATTTCATGTTGTATTTTTTGCCGGCTATCAATGGAGATCACCGACCCATTTGATTGTATCGCTATTGTTCAGGAAGTTTAATGTAGCCATTTTACTATTACTAATAATAGGAATCCGGGCATTTTCTCAGCAGCTGCCTCCTAATTCTGTTCCCCAAAATGCAATTAACCCGATTGATCTGATCGACGTAATCAGGAAAGAGTTAAATAAAAAGGGGCAGCCGAGAAGCGACTCAACTGTTCAGGGAGTCAGGAATCTTTCGTTGCTGCCTATTGTTGGATATGGGCCTGCCAATGGATTTGTAATTGGCGCAGCAATCGGAGTGACAAATTTGCTGGGTAATCAAAAAACTACGGAATTGTCTTCAATGCTTCTTTCTCTTTCATTCACGACAAAACAACAAATTCTGGTGGCTTTCAGGTCTGATATCCACCTTCCCGATAACAAGTGGTATATACCGGGTGATATTCGTTTGTTATTTTTTTCACAGCCAACCTATGGCTTAGGAATCTATGAATTAAATTCCCCGGTCACCTTTAATCTGGAGGGCATAAATGTCAGCAAGAACATATTGGAGCAACCCATGCGATTCAACTATATTCGTGTTTACGAAACTATTGTAAAAGAAGTTTTCAGGCACTGGTACGCTGGCCTGGGAATCAACATTGATGTTCATGGCAACATTAATGACGAGTCCCTGAAACTGGATACCCCCAACCAGGTTATCACTTCGAATTATTTTTATTCTACAAAGTATGGCTTTAACCCTGCACACTATTCTACCAACGGCTTGTCACTTCAAATCATTCAGGACAGTCGAGACAATCCAATCAGTGCTCACAAAGGATATTACGCCAACTTGAGTTTTCGGGTAAATGAGCAAATTTTTGGCGGTTCGCAGAACTCAACCATGCTTTACTACGAATGGCGAAATTATATTGGTCTCGACAAGCGCAAGCCTGCCATGGTACTTGCCTTTTGGGCCTGGGGCGAATTTGTTACCAGCGGAAATGTTCCTTACCTCGCTCTGCCGTCCATTACCTGGGATACTTATAATCGATCGGGAAGAGGATATATCCAGGGGCGGTTTCGTGGTAAAGACATGATGTACGAAGAGGCAGAGTACCGGCTCCCCATCTCGCGCAACGGGTTACTTGGAGCAGTTGCTTTTTTCAATCTGACTACTGCGAGTAATCCAATCACTTCACAGACGCTATTCTATTCGGTGGCGCCGGGTTACGGATTTGGCCTGCGAATCAACATGAATAAAAAAGACAGAACAAATATTTGTATTGATTATGGAAGAGGCCAATCATCCAGCGGCATATATTTCAATATCAGGGAAACATTTTAAACTATTTGAATTTTGAAGATTGATGGATGATAAATTGCTTCGAATCA
>DATJWE010000088.1:0-4262 GCA_035501475.1 Puia sp.
TTGCTGGTTACAACTTGCCATAAAAAATATTATTGCAAGAAGCAGCAGGTATGTTAAAAGATGTCTCGGTCTCATGGTTCGATTTTTGAAGGTTGAAATTTTTTTTTCGTTCTTCTAAGAAGTTGTTCATTAATCAATAGGTGTACCCGCACCGATTTTATTTTTCGTGCGAGGATGGTTGTTCCATTATTGGATTTCCCCAGGCGAGTAATTTCTTTTTTGAGAACCAACGTCCTTTGGAAAATGATGCGTCTTTCAGTTTTTGTTTTGCAAGTCAATTAAAACCGGGCCTTAATGAGCACCCGGCCTTAATTGATAATTTCATGATCTAATAGATTAGGTGTTGACACACTAATTCTTCATTGCCATTCTAAGAGAATCTTCCGCCTCCTTACTCAGTTCCGTTTCGAAAACAGTCACCTCGTAAGCAGCCAGCGCGGCGGTAACTGCGGCAACAGTTTCCTTATCTCCAAGTATAACCAGCGCAGAAGTGTCGGGAAGCAAAGAAGCAGCAAATTTGTCGAGAATGGGATCATCGAATTCTACATTCAGACTATGTCCAACCGCTCCGCCGATCGAACCACCTGCAGCGGCACCTGCAACTGCACCGGCCGGGCCCAAAACCGCTCCAAGTAGCCCACCCAACATGGCTCCCCATCCGATTCCCCCGGCAACATTACTACTGTCCTGTGCCCAGGTACTATGGATGCGGTAAGTCCCTCTTTTGTTGACTGTAACTTCTGCAACATCATCCAGCCAATAATAGTCGCTGTCATTCCATTCGAGTTTGTCAAGTGCTTTGCCGGCTGAACGTTTTCCTTCGAACCTAAATGCTTTGAAATAAGACATGATTTTAAATTTAAATTGTTATAAAATAGAAATTCCGATATTTCAAGGATACGCTCAAAGCCTTTTAAAATTTTTATATTGTGTTGATCGAATCATAATTAATTTTAGATATGGTTTATGACTGATAATGATATTTGATCAGATCCATCAGTGCTTCGAGATCCACGGGTTTACGGAGAAATGCCTTTACGCCGTATTTTTTGCAGCACTGGCGGACTTGGGCATCATCTGATGCAGTAATCACTATGACAAGAGTATTTTTGTTTTCATGAGAAAGATTCCTTAGTAAATCCAATCCATTCATTCCCGGCAGGTTGATATCAAGCAAAAGCAAATCATTCATAGCGGGCATTCCCTGTGATAAAAACAATTCAGCGGATTCGAAAGACTTAAATTCCAATCCTGCAGATTCCAGAAAGATTTCAAATGAACGCCGTACTGAGTTATCATCTTCGATTAAGTAAATCACTTCACAAAATTATTTTGATTACAAAGGCGGAACAATAGACGATTCATTCTAAGAGCGAGTCATAAAGGTGATTATAATGCATTTTTCTTTTGGCAGTGCAGATCCTGTTCACCAATTATGAAAGGAATAGTTGAAACAAATTGACCGAAGAAGGAGCATGCTCTTATGGAGTGATCCCCGCATTTCTTGCAATAGCCATCATCTCGGGGATGGACTTCACACCCAGTTTGTTTGTGATGTGCAGTTTGTGTAGTTGTACCGTATGCTCAGCTATCCTGAGCATACCCGCCGTCTGTTTGTTCAACAGCCCCGTTATCACATATTTTAAAATCTCGATTTCCCTTGGCGTAAGTGTGTCAATTAATTTTTTTGCAATTCTGGATTTATCCTGCTGTTCTTTTAACTTCTGGCTTAATTGAATGGCCTCTGATACGGAATTCAACAATTCTTTTTCCTCAAAAGGTTTCTCAAGAAAATTAATTGCTCCTTTCCTGATCGTTTCCACACTCATATGCACATTTCCATTCCCTGTGATAAAAATAATCGGCAAGTGTTGTTCAATTTTTTTTAGTTCCTCCTGCAGTGCCATTCCCGATTTCCCTTCCAGGTTTACATCCAGGATAAGACAGCCGGTATCCTTGTGCATTTCTCTCTCAAGATACTCCTCTGCACTCGAATAGGTTTCAACAACATAACCGTGTGCATCAAGAAGAAGGGAGAGAGACCTTCTCACGGAGGCATCGTCATCAATAATAAATACAATACTAGTCATTTCATTAATTTTTGATCACCTGGAGACTAAAAGCAAACATTGCCCCGCCTTCGGGAATATTTTCTCCCCATATTTTTCCCTGGTGTTTTTCAATCAAAGATTTGCAGAGTGTCAAACCAATACCAAATCCTTCTTTCTTTGTTGACACAAAGGGCTTAAATAATTTTCCATTTAGTGAAGGATCAAGACCCCGCCCCGAATCCCGCACAGATACTATAGCTTCATTCAGAGCCAATTTCAAAGCAATTTCCATCTTCTTGTTTTGAGGATCGTTTTTCTTCATTGCAGTTGTTGCATTCCTGATAAAATTCATCAGGATCTGTTGCAGTTGAATCTTATCTCCGAATACAAAAACAGGATCCGCTTCAAGTACAACATTAATCTTAATCCGATCACGTTCTGCTTCGACCCGGATGAGATCTATTGTTTCACGAATAAGCGTATTCAGGTTCACATTTTCTTTATCCGCCGTCTCATCTTTCATCAAACTTTTCACACTGCGAATAATTTTTGTTGCCCTGATTTCATCTTCAAGAATATTCTCAAACATCTCTGATGCTTTATGTGTATTCAGTTTATCAGCCTGTATGAATTGCTTACCTGCCTGTGCGGTGAACCGTATGGCTGACAATGGCTGGAATAGCTCATGCGATAACGAAGCTGTTAGCATCGACATTTTTGAAAGCCTGTCGGTGTGCACCAACTCCCGATACATGCCTTCAGTCACCTGCATTCTTTTTGTGATTGCTTTTTGTCTGTTATTAAGCCGGATTAAATATATAATGAGCAGCGTTTGAGATAGAATGAATATCAATGCCCCCACTATGTACTTTCTATATAATTCGAGAAATGAGGTGTCCTTGTTATAGAATATACTATCAACGGGAATTGCTTTTGAATGAATCAGATGCCATCTTTTCAATTCATTCCAGTCATACATATGCTCATAAAAAACATTTTCTCTTACTGTTATATCCTGCATTGATTTTCCACTCAGCATTTCTTCCGCAATTCTCCCCATCTCCTTGCCAAGATCATAATAGCTGAAGAGATAACCCCCAATACCACCTCCGTGTGCATCAAAGCCTCCATCGGTTATACTGAGGAAGACAGGGGCATGAGAGTTTTTAGATATCATTTCCAACACTTCGGGTGTTGAAAAGCTGACCTTCGCTGCGTCCTGCAAATAGGCGGGAACAAAAACAATGCTTTTCGAAGAGATGGTCCTGACAAACCGGATAGTTGAGTCTAAGGTGATATCAGAAATGAAATTAAAATGATGGCCCGGTTCGAATTCATTCTTGCTCTTTTGTACCAGCGAAGCATAAAATAGATCGAGGCTGGATGTACCACTGATAATAAAAACATCTTTGTGATCCGGGAACAGTTCAAATGCATGCTTCAGGGTCTTTCCAATCTGGAATTTCAATAAAATTTCTTTCCCGTTTTTAATACCCAGGTCACGAAGGGTTTTCCTTCCGGAAATATCGAGATCTACACTGATCATGTGCAGGCTTTTCAATGCACTGTCCCCATATTTTAGTAAAGCCTCCTTGACTCCTGGTCCAACCGTGATCAGTAGATCTATGGTAAACTCGTTCAGCTTTTTGTTATAAGTGTTAATAATGAACCTTGAATAATAATCATCGTTCAGTGATCTGTTCAGATCAAGATACTCTGTCAATATATTTACAGGTTCATCTGTACTTCCCATGATCGTATTCTTCAAACCCGTCATAATTTTATCGAAAGCAGGTAGATTGGGACCATAAGAAAAAAATATGACCACATTTTTTACCCTCTCCCGGGAAATAGATTTAACAGGAGTAAAAAATATCAGCAGGAATAAAAAAGCAAGTATTCCCGAAGGAAATTGAATTGTTCTACTTCGATACATCATTAATTTAAAATATGGACTTTAATAAATCCCGTTAGACTAAATATTCTTCTCAGACCGGGTTTGCAAATTTTTGTCGCCGAAACTTTTATTTATCAAACGGGGTGTTATTGTGAGTTTTCAAGAGTCGTTAAAGGTATCTGCTCCGGATTTTTTCAAGTCTGACGATTGTCATGCTTGCCTTTGAGTCTTGTCAGAGGGTCAGTTAACAAGCAATGACTAAGTCCAATTGGAAACGCTGACATGAGTTTCTAATGTAACAGGTGCCTGGCCCG
>DATJWE010000089.1:0-4339 GCA_035501475.1 Puia sp.
TGCCGATAAGCAGGGTGGTTCAGGAATTGAAGAAACTTGACCATTGAGCTACAATTTATTTGGCATCACCGTATCAAAGCACATAATATAGGGTGAAAAACCCCTTCATTTGCCCGATGGCATTAGTAACTTGAAGCGTTCAATATGGTGAACCTTCAAACCTTATCCATGACGGAAAAGCTGCTTCAGTTCATCTGGCAATTCAGGCATTTTAATCAGCATCCGCTTCATCTTGAAAGTGGCGAACAGGTTCTGATTCTTTCAACAGGATTTCTGAACTCAAATCAGGGGCCCGATTTTCTGCAGGGCAGGATTAAAATTGAGGATACCATATGGATAGGAAATATTGAATTGCACCTCAAATCCTCAGACTGGAAAAAACATGCACATGAAACGGACAGCAATTATACAAATGTCATTCTGCATGTAGTTTGGGAATACGATTCGCCCATTCCTGAAAAAAATATTCCTACACTGGTACTTCAACAAAACGTTCCCAAAGTATTACTCGAAAAATATAAAGAATGGATGGAATCCCCGTCTGTTATTCCTTGTAAAAAAAATATTTCTCAGGTGAATGAACTGGTATGGATTTCCTGGAAAGAACGAATGCTTGCAGAAAGGCTGGAAAGAAAATCAATTCGAATCAAAGAGTGCCTGAATCAAAATAACGAACACTGGGAAGAAACCCTGTGGTGGCAGATCGCGGGCAACTTCGGAATGAAGATTAATACATCAGCTTTTGAAGCCATTGCCAGAAGCCTTCCCATCCAGATTCTGGCCAAACATAAAAACCAGATACACCAAATTGAGGCGTTGCTTTTTGGGCAGGCGGGTTTGCTTGCTCCCGATAACAGGGAAGCCTATCCGAAGATGCTTTTTAAAGAATACCAGTTTCTGAATCGCAAATATCATCTGGCTCCTGTTTACGAACCGGTTCATTTTCTTCGTATGCGTCCCGGAAATTTTCCGACGATCCGTCTCGCACAATTGGCTATGCTCATTCATATGTCGTCTCATTTGTTTTCAAAATTCAAGGAAATAAAAACAACTGCCGAAATCTGTCAACTATTGACTGTTACTGCAAACGATTACTGGCATCAACATTATGTCTTCGACGAGATTTCCTCATTCAAAAAGAAAACACTGGGCAGGCAAATGACTGATAATATAATCATCAATACGATCGTGCCCATAATGTTTTGTTATGGATCCCTGCATGCTGATGAAAACTGCAAAACCAAAGCCCTGAACTGGCTGGTTGAAACAGCCACTGAGCAAAACGCAATAATTGACAGCTGGAAACAAATCGACATTTTACCAGAAAATGCATTCGATTCCCAGGCGCTCCTTGAATTAAGAACTCAATATTGCGACGAAAAAAAGTGCCTCGAATGTGCGATCGGAAATAACTTATTGAAAAAAGCCAACCTGCCCGGAGAATGACGAAACTTTGTTAAAGACGCTATTGAAAGAGTCTGTTATTTATTTGTTATTGGCCAGTACTTCCGCTGCGTTCCAGTTAAATGCCACATCCACTTTAATGTCCTGGTTGATGCTGTATCTGACGGGACAGGTATGTGCTGCTTTTTCAAGAATTGCCTGCTGTTTTTCGTTGGTAATAAGGTGAGCGGGGAAATGAAAAGTTAAATTGATACCCGCAATTTGCCTCGGGTCGGAGCGCATAATTTTTTGTATCTCAATTTTTGTTCCTTTCAGATCCACATTCATCTCACGGGCCCTCATTCCCATTATGGTAAGCATACAACTCCCCAGCGCTGTAGCCACAAGGTCTGAAGGGGAAAAACGCTCTCCTTTTCCATGATTGTCAGTCGGAGCATCAGTTTCGAAAGAGTTTCCGGATTGAAGGTGCGTAGCAACCGTTCTTAGCTCTCCATCGTAAATAACAATTGAAGTCATTATTTTTTATATAAATTTACAGCAGTTAAAACAAATCGGTTACCAGTGAAGAAATTTTTTCTGATCGCACTTACCTGGATGATCATTACAAACCTGATAGCCCAGGATAGCAATCCACCCCCGACTCCGGATAATACTGCGAGAAACAGGAAGGCCGAAAAGAGGCAAAGGATCAATAACATGTTGAAAATGGAGGAGGAAGGCGATCTGATCTTTAATAAGCATAGCATATTTGGAATCAAACTGGCTACTGACGGATATGGTATATCCTATGAAAAAGGAAAGTACAAAACCAATCATCGTACCTTATTATATCAATTCGAGTTGAATGAGAAAAAAAGCCCCAAGGATCATAAGGTTGCTGCCGGATATAGTGGTGGGTACAGTTTTAATTCTGTAGTTGTCGGCAAACTGAATAATTTTTATCAGTTGAAAGCGGCTATTGGTCAGCAACACCTGATTGGCGGTAAGGGAAACAAAAACGGCGTCGCAGTCACTTTCTTATACACAGGGGGTCTTTCACTGGGAATACTGAAACCCTATTATGTCGACGCAACAACTCAGAATCAGGATAGCAGTTTCAGAAGCAAATATCCAACTGTTCTGGACAGTAACTATTTTGTGGTTGGCGCTTCAGGTTTCACCGTTGGTTGGAATAAGGTCACATTCAGACCAGGTTTAAATGCAAAAACAGCCATGCGATTTGATTATGGAAGGTTCAACCAAACCATTACTGCTATTGAAGTAGGAATCACCGGTGAATTTTATTTCACCAAAATACCAATGATGTATCTCGTTCCCGAAAAACAATTCTTCTTCAACGCGTATATGAGCATCATGTTTGGCCGGCGAAAGTGACGGACTTTGATATTATATTTTGCATGATTTAATTTAGATTTCTTCTTCACTGCTTTTATTCGCTGTTCCGGGCATATTCCGAACTTGCATCAATCTTTTCATTTTCTTTTACTTCATGTATTTTTTCTTCGTATAGTCTTATATACTTATTTTGGATTGATTGCATCTGCAATTTTTCATAAAGTTCCATCGAAACATAATAATAATCTATAATCACAACCCACGACAATTTTTCTGGGTTTAGCAAGGTTTCTGCTTCTTCTTTTAAATTACCCAAACTGATGTATTTTTGCAGCGGAAGTCACATGGCAACGCGGGGTCTTACAAAGACCGCACAGTAGCACGAATTCAGAGACCCAACAATCAATTATCACGATTGTTATGGGTTAGGCAGGAATGAATTTAATTTATGCAGGAATCACCGGTTATTACGAATTCTCCACAAACTCAGTCTGTCAAAAAACCAGACTGGCTCCGAGTCAAACTTCCTATTGGGGAAAGTTACAAGCATGTGCGCAACCTTGTGGATCAGCATAAACTGCATACGATCTGCGAAAGCGGCAATTGTCCCAATATGGGGGAATGCTGGGGCGCCGGTACTGCCACATTCATGATTCTGGGAAATATTTGTACCCGCAGTTGTGGTTTTTGTGCCGTAGCAACTGGACGGCCTGAAGCGGTGGATTGGGACGAGCCCCAACGTGTAGCCGAAGCTATTCATTTAATGAAAGTAAAGCACGCAGTGATTACTTCAGTTGACCGTGATGAGCTGAAAGACGGTGGAAGCATCATCTGGCAAAACACAATCCGGGCAGTAAAGGCACTGAATTCTGACACCACATTAGAAACCCTGATTCCCGATTTCAAAGCTGAGAAAGAAAATATCCAGCGTGTCATTGATGTCGCACCCGAAGTAGTATCGCACAATATTGAAACTGTTGAGCGATTGACCAAACAGGTAAGGATCCAGGCTAAATACTGGCGCAGCATGGAAACCCTGAAAATTCTTAAAGAAGGAAAGATGCGCACCAAAAGCGGCATCATGCTTGGCTTAGGGGAGCGTAAAGACGAAGTTGTGCAGACACTTCGGGATCTTGCCGCAAGTGGCGTTGATGTGGTCACTATTGGTCAATATCTTCAACCCACAAAACAACACCTGCCAGTCAATCGTTTTGTGCACCCCGACGAGTTTGCTGAATTCCGGGAAATTGGATATGAGCTTGGGTTTGATTATGTCGAAAGCGGGCCATTGGTTCGCTCATCGTATCACAGCGAGCGTCATGTATTTCCAGGATATGGAAGAAAGCAATGGCTTAACCAGCGGCAATGGAACAAAATTGGGTAGTGCCTCAATTTGAAATAAAATAACCATAATAGGCACATAGGATCATAGGGACATATAGGCATTCTTTATCAAGTCATTTTATGTGAATCTATGTGACTATGTATCCATCCCGCAGCCGGCGGGACAAGTTGTAGTAAAAAATTCAAATTGAGAAACTGCCCAAAATTGCCTGAAACCGGCAATTGACAAACCCTCCAAAAAGAGTACGTATTGATA
>DATJWE010000090.1:0-12531 GCA_035501475.1 Puia sp.
GTTTGTATTTTTTCCCGCTGCCGCAGGGACAGGGGTCATTACGCCCTACTTTGGGGCCAACCTTGACGGGTTCTTGTTTTACAGGTTCCGAAGGTTCGTAGTAATCTCTTCCTTCATCAATGATTTGTCCGTTTGGACTCCCTGCTGCCACCAGTTCATCCTTGCGAACTTTCATTTTACTCATATCGGTTTTCTGTTCCCTTCCTTCTCTTATCGGGGCATTCTGTTCAATTGGAATCGAACAATGACAGAGGAAGCTGACGATATCTTTATTCATTTCGCTATCCATGCGACGGAATAGTTCGAATGCTTCCATCTTATAAATCACCAACGGATCTTTTTGTTCCAGGTAGGCCGTCTGCACGCTTTGCTTGAGATCGTCCATCGCGCGGAGATGTTCTTTCCAGGCATCATCAATAATAGCCAGGGTGATCTGTCTCTCCACCGCGTTCATTAACTCACGGCCCTGTGTATCCAAAGTTTTTTGAAGATTGGCCAGCACATTAATCGCTTTTTTTCCGTCGCCGAATGGAACGACGACATTCTCAATGTGCCTGCCCTGGGTAAGCAAAATATTTTTGAAAACAGGAACTGCATTTTTGCGCAGTTCATCCATTTTGCGTTCGTAATTCTGAGTAGCTTCTGTATATAATTTATCCGTGAGCGCCACGGGGTCTCCTTTAAAGAGTTCTTCCTTATCGATGCTTGTATCTATTCCAAAATTCACAATACCGGCGAGTTTGAACCCTTCATAATCGTCCAGTTCCTTGAATGAATTGATTACTCCTTCGGCAACTATATAAAACGCATTGTCGAGATCCAGGGCCAGTCTTTCACCAAACAAAGCGTGATTGCGTTTTTTGTAGATCACATTGCGCTGCTTGTTCATCACATCATCGTATTCCAGCAGGCGCTTGCGGATACCGAAGTTATTTTCCTCAACTTTCTTCTGAGCTCTTTCAATACTCTTTGTCACCATGCTATGCTGAATGACCTCACCTTCTTTATACCCCATCTTATCCATCAGCGAGGCAATCCTCTCACTCCCGAACATGCGCATCAGGTCATCTTCCAATGAAGAATAGAATTGTGAAGTTCCGGGATCGCCTTGTCGTCCGGAACGTCCACGCAACTGCCTGTCCACGCGGCGGCTTTCATGTCTTTCGGTTCCGATGATAGCAAGACCCCCCGCTTCTTTCACACCGGCTCCGAGTTTGATATCTGTACCACGGCCAGCCATATTCGTAGCAATAGTTACAGCGCCCGACAAACCGGCTTCCGCAACCACCTGTGCTTCGCGGGCATGCTGTTTTGCATTCAGCACATTGTGAGGAATTTTTTTCACCTGCAGCATCTTGCTCAGCAACTCGCTCACTTCAACAGAAGTTGTACCCACAAGTGAGGGCCGGCCTTCTGTACGCAGCTTTTCGATTTCATCAATGACTGCTTTATATTTTTCGCGTTTGGTTTTATACACCAGATCCTGATGGTCCTTACGGATTACTTGCACATTGGTCGGAATCGTTACCACATCAAGTTTATAAATGTCCCACAATTCAGCGGCTTCAGTTTCTGCTGTACCAGTCATCCCGGCGAGTTTGTGGTACATGCGGAAATAATTCTGCAATGTGATGGTCGCATAAGTTTGCGTGGCGGCTTCAATTTTTACATTTTCTTTTGCTTCAATGGCCTGATGCAAACCGTCGCTATAACGTCTCCCGTCGAGAATACGGCCGGTTTGCTCATCCACAATCTTCACCTGGCCGTCGAGCACTACATATTCAACATCTTTATCAAACAGGGTATAAGCTTTCAGCAATTGCTGCACGGTATGAATACGATCTGCTTTTACCGCATAATCATTCAGGAGCGCTTCCTTCTGTTGTAATTTTTCTTCTCCGTTCAGATCACTCTTTTCGATATCAGCCAGTTTAATCCCGATATCAGGCAGGATAAAAAATTCGGGGTCTTCACCTTCTCTTGTTATCATTTGGATACCCTTGTCCGTTAGATCGACAGAATTGTTTTTCTCATCAATATGAAAAAACAATTCGGCATCTACCTTGGGCATTTCCTTTTGCTGGTCGGCGAGATAATAGTTTTCTGTCTTCTGCAATTTCACCTTGATACCCGGTTCACTCAAATATTTGATCAATGCACTGGACTTGGGTAATCCGCGCCAGGCACGCATCAGGGCCAGTCCCCCGTCTTTAGCATCATCATTTCCATCAGCAATTTTTTTCTTGGCCTCATTCAGGAACTGGTTAGCGACTCTTTTCTGTGCATCCACCAGTTTTTCAACACGTCCTTTAAGAATATGATATTGCTGATCGTCGCCTTTCGGAACAGGTCCGGAAATAATGAGTGGTGTACGTGCATCATCGATCAACACACTGTCCACTTCATCCACCATCGCATAATGATGCTTGCGCTGCACCATTTCGTCAGGAGAATGAACCATGTTATCCCGCAGGTAATCGAAGCCGAATTCATTATTTGTTCCGTAGGTAATGTCTGCGTAGTAAGCTTTGTGGCGCGCTTCGCTGTTGGGTTCATGCTTGTCGATACAATCAACCGTAATCCCCAGCCATTCATAGACGGGTCCGTTCCATTCTGAGTCGCGGCGGGCAAGGTAGTCATTTACGGTTACGATATGTACTCCCTCACCTGGCAATGCATTGAGATAGGCAGGTAAAGTAGATACCAGCGTCTTTCCTTCACCGGTGGCCATTTCTGCAATCTTCCCCTGGTGAAGTACAACGCCTCCGATCAGCTGAACATCGTAATGCACCATGTTCCAGGTGATGGCGCCACCTGCAGCCATCCATGAATTATTATAAATGGATTTGTCACCGTCAATCCGGATATGCTCTTTTTTCACACTAAGGTCGCGATCCAATTGTGTCGCAGTGGAAATGATTTCAGTGTTTTCCTTAAACCGGCGCGAAGTTTCTTTCACTACCGCGAATGCTTCGGGCAATAGTTCTTCCAGTATCTCTTCGATCTTCTTATCCCGATCTTTCTTGAGTTCATCGATCTGATTATACAAAGCATCCTTGCCTACAATATCATTGAAAGGAAGTTCATCAGCTTTTATGGTAAGATCGGAAATCTGGTTATCTATTTCGAGAAGGTGATCTTTGATTCTTTTCTTAAACTCGTCTGTTTTTGCCCTCAATTCATCATTGGTTAGGGATTGATAAGCCGTAAAATGCTGATTGATCTGCTCGACGATTGGCTGAATAAGTTTGATATCTTTCTGTGATTTATTCCCGCCAAATAACTTCGAAAAAAAACCTGACATACGAATTACACTGATTATAATGAATTACATTAATTAGGTCAAATATGGTGCTACCCATAATAATGAGCCAAATTGACAGTGGGCAAAGGTAAGAAAAAGCTCATAGATAAGGTTGGCCATTGTTGGTTGGCTGTTGTTCGACTCAATTCTGCTTTTACCTTTAAAGTCGGCCAACAGCCATCGAGCAACGTCCGACGCTAACTATCAAAGGTCTTTGTTTATTTCGTATTTTGTCCGAATTATGTCTTGCTCATGAATCAATTGCACTGGAAAGATTATTTCGTTTTCCTGATTTATTTTATTGCTGTCTCTTCGTACGGATATTATATCTACCACAAAAAAAAATCAGCCAAAACTGATTCGAAGGATTTTTTTCTTGCTGAAGGTTCACTGACCTGGTGGGCAATTGGAGCATCATTGATCGCATCGAATATCTCGGCGGAACATTTTATCGGCATGTCAGGTTCGGGATTTGCACTGGGGCTGGCCATCTCCACCTATGAATGGATGGCTGCTGCGACACTCATCATTGTTGCTGTGTTTATCATTCCGGTATACCTGAAAAATAAAATTTATACCATGCCGCAATTTTTGTCGGTAAGGTATAATGACGTGGTCAGTACCATTATGGCTATTTTCTGGTTATTGGTCTATGTTTTTGTGAACCTGACATCGATCATTTATCTCGGTGCGCTCGCAATTACTTCTGTTTCCGGAATTGGCTTCAACTGGTGCGTCGCAGGACTTGCTATTTTTGCTATTACGGTTACACTTGGCGGCATGAAGGTCATCGGTTACACTGATGTATTCCAGGTATTGGTGCTGATCATGGGCGGACTGGTCACGACTTACCTGGCTCTGAGCCTCGTATCAGAACATTTTGGATATGGAAAGAATATTCTTAAAGCGCTTGCCATTGTAAAATCAAATGCGCCTTCACATTTTCATATGATTTTCGATAAATCAAATCCCTACTACAAAGACCTGCCGGGATTATCGGTTCTGATCGGAGGTATGTGGATCAATAACCTGAATTATTTCGGATGTAATCAATATATCACACAACGGGCACTGGGAGCAGATCTGAAAACGGCCCGGAGCGGACTTTTGTTTGCCGCATTTCTGAAATTGCTGATACCCCTGATTGCCGTATTGCCCGGTATCACAGCATTTGTATTATATCAACAGGGAATTTTTCATTCTGAAATGCTGGATGCGGCCGGGGCAGTGAAACCGGATCACGCGTATCCCACCCTGTTACATTTGTTGCCGGCCGGATTGAAGGGACTTGCTTTTGCTGCTCTCACTGCAGCAATTGTCGCCTCTCTTGCGGGAAAAGCCAACAGCATATCAACCATATTTTCTCTCGATATCTACCACAAATTCTTTAATAAAACAGCGAGTGAAAAACAATTGGTGAAAACAGGAAGATGGGTTGTGATCGTGGCGATGCTACTCGCCTGCCTGGTTGCGCCGGCATTGCAATCGCTGGACCAGGCTTATCAATTCATACAGGAATATGTAGGATTTATTTCGCCGGGAGTACTGGCTATTTTCCTGATGGGGTTTTTCTGGAAGCGCACCACTTCCGCTGCCGCACTTACCGCTGCTTCACTGACTATTCCATTATCTACTCTGCTCAAATTCCTGCCTTCCTGGACAAATGGTCAATTTCCGGATTATCCTTTTCTTGACAGGATGTCGATCGTATTTGTCATCATCATCGCGCTGATGATCATCATCAGTTTGCTGAGTACAAAAAACAAAAACAACCCCCCACTCATAACAGTCGATCCTAAAATGTTCCGTGTTTCTTCAGGTTTTGTTGTTGGATCAATAATTATTTCCGGGATACTGATTGCCTTATATACTGTATTCTGGTAATACAGGCGAATACGCACGCGGAGAGGCAAAGCCGCAATAAATGGTAATAAGCTTTGCGTGAGATAATCCCTCCTTGTATAAAAAGGAAAAAATTGTTACCTTAACAGTTGAATTTTATTTCATTCCACCATATAAAATATTGTATATGAAAAATGGTCCTGTTTTTTCCAAAGAAGAAATGAGTCCTTTGCAAAATATTGAGCAATGGGACGAGGATGTGCTTGACCGTTATCCTGAACCGGATAAACCCGCGAAGACCAAGGAAGAATTCAGGAACTATGATAATCCGCAAAGAGATACGGTGAGAGAATTTTACCGTCTCAATCATAAATACCAGACTTATGAATTTGTACAGGAGAAAAGAAATGAATTTCTTCAGTTCAACCGCAAGGAAATGCCGGTTTGGGGTGCGATGGAATTCCTCAATACACTGGTTGATGATTCTGATCCGGATATCGATTTAGATCAATTACAGCACTTGTTACAAACAGGAGAAGCTATCCGTGCAGATGGTCACCCTGACTGGTTCGTGCTGACCGGATTTATCCATGATATGGGGAAGGTTTTATGTCTTTTTGGCGAACCGCAATGGGCAGTGGTTGGCGATACTTTTCCGGTAGGCTGCAAATTTTCTGACAAAATTGTTTACGCTGAATTTTTCGAAAACAACCCTGATTCAACAGATGAGCGATACAATACGAAATACGGGGTATATGAACCGGGATGCGGGTTGAGGAATGTATTCATGTCCTGGGGGCACGATGAATATCTATACCAGATGATGAAAGATTTTCTGCCTGAACCGGCTCTTTATATGATCCGCTATCACTCTTTTTATGCCCAGCACCGGGAACATTCTTACGATCATTTAATGGATGACCATGATCGTGAGATGTTTGAGTGGGTGAAGAAATTCAATCCTTACGATTTGTATTCGAAGAATCCCAGGCCACCAGTCCTGCAGGAATTGAAGCCTTATTACGAAGGACTTATTGCCAAATATCTTCCCGCTACGATCAGGTTGTAGCTTTTATTGTTGGAGAAGATTCTTCTGCCAGGTTTAATTGCTTTGTCGGATCGATGCCAAACCATAGCAGGCATCCTATAAACTGTGCAATGCTGATCACATACAGTGGTGTGTTGAAATCATGCGTGGTGTCAACCATCTTCCCAAATACAATCGCCAGAAAAAAAGCCCCCATCTGGCCGAAAAAATTCATCGCTCCGGCAACGGTTCCTGCATTGTTTCTTCCGATATCCGTACACACAGCAAATGGTGACATCACCCCGAAAGAATACCATCCGTTAGCGGCAATCAACGCCGCTGCGGCTATGCCTGGACGTGATGTAACCGCTGCAAGAAAGATTGACAACCCGCAAAGACCGATACCGAACATGCCAATCAGTCTTCTCCCAAAAAATAATCCTTTTTTCTTAGCCAGCCAGTCGATACAAAATCCTCCGATCAACAGACCGACAATCCCAACTACAAAAACGAGAAAGACGATATTCTTGGCCTCATTTTCAGAAAAATGACGCTCTTCCTGCAGATAGACCGGCATCCAGGCCACAAAAAAATAATTGGCCCATTGAAAACAGAAATACATCGTCATCAATGACCAAAGTGTTTTGCTTTTGAAAATAATTTTCCAGGGGATGAGATGATACTGCTTGTCATACCTGCGATTCCTTTCTATCTTCCTCAGTTCTTTGTCAGAAATATGTTTCATTTCCGACGGAAAATTTTTAAACCAGTAAAAACAGATAGCAACCCAGAACAGACCGATCATTCCATTGACAAAAAAAGGAACCCTCCAGCCATAGCCTGCTGCCAGAGGAACAATGATGAGCGGAGCAATGGCTGCACCGATCTGGGTACCAATTCCCATCCAGGGTAGTGCACGACCGGTTTCATTTGCGGGAAACCAGCGCGAAATAACAAGTACACTATTGGGCATGGTTCCTGATTCGCCCATACCGAATAAAAAACGAATCACCAGCAAGGCAATTAGTCCGTTTACCAAACCTGTTAAAGCGGTAAAAAATGACCACCATAAAACAATGCGGATAAAAACAGCGCGTGGGCCGATACGATCTCCCCAGGCGCCTGAAGGAACTTCAAAAAGCGCATAGGCAAGAGCGAAAGAACCCACAACCCAGCCAAATTGCTCGTTGGTCAAACCGAGATCGGCTTTTAATCTCACACCGACAATGGAAATGCAAACCCGGTCGAGATAAGTGAGTGTTGTCAATGAACAAATAAAAAGGAGAACACGATAGCGGTATGGGAAATTTAAGTTCATTCACCGGCCGGAATCAATTTTATGAATGGAGACTATCACTAAAAGATTTCCATGCATTATGCAAAAGCGAATCAATTTGTTGCCAGTCATTTTCAGTAATTGCATCTTCCCTGCCATCGCGCAATAACATAGCTTCCACCCGAAGATGGGCATAAGTTACAAACTTTTCGGTGGGCTCATGATAAACAGTTTGAGCAAGCAGCGACAAATATTTTTCCCATTCAGCCGGAGGATGTTCATTGCGATAACGACGGATAACCCACCATTCGAGTTCCAACCGGGCAGCGCTATCCACGTCAAAAGACTCCCTACTGATATTCCTGATCTGAGTATAATATTTGATGAGATCGGGAAGAGCTTTATCATATTCGGTCCTGTTATGTCCATCTTTAAATATGAAGGCCGCTTTTGCCGCATGGTAAGCCATGACCTGTGAACGCCAGAAAGGAACGCCAAATTGCTTTCGCATCAATTCAGCAGACTGGAAAAAAAGTTTAAGTTTTTTCTTCTCATAATAGGATCTCCACATGGCCCCGTCAAGGCGAGCTACATCAACAGAATTAAATTTTTTGATATTTGTTTTATATGGATATAGCAGTTCAATGGCAATCCACAATACAAGCAGAGAAATTGCAATAAGAATATAGATCATTATCGTGCGAAATTTTTTCACGTGCATTTACAGATACTAGTTTACAGGATTTTATTCTTCGTCAGGTTATGTGGAAAAGTGGGGCCGGGTGGTTCCGTAATGCGTTGCACTTCGAATTCAGTAGCTGCATTTCTCCTGAGCAATTCGAGCTTCAGGCTTTCCTCGCCTTTTTTCATCGCCCATAAATGATTCGCTGAAAAAACCGGTCTGATCAAAAAAGTGAGTTTTTTTAATAGTGTTTTTTCTGCCGATATCTTCCAGTCATAAACAATATTACAATATGCAGGATCCTGTCCATCCTGTTCTAACGTCCAGATTCCTCTTCCCGAAAAATCTCCGGAAGGAACAATCGTGAAACCGTATGGCTTATTCACTTCTTTCACCACAAAAGACCAACGAAGTGTATAAGGCAGCCATCCCTTGGTATAGAGTTCAACCACTTTTCCAATGCCCAACGCATCGCCCGGACTTATTACTTTTACATCGAGATATACACTGGGCCACCAACGGGCAAGCCCCGGCGCATCCGCAAGTATATCGTACACTTCCTCAACGGATGATTTCACTCTCCAGTGTGTGATAAAGTGATAATCCGCATCTGCCATGAATATTTATTTTTATTTATAAGCGATGGCAGCACTGGCCGGACCGGCAAGGGTTAAACTGGATGTCTTTTTGAATCCGGCTTTTTTAACCCATCTTCCAAAATCATCAAAAGTGTAATCAAAAGCTTCTCCGTTTTCAATCAGCATATTCAGGCTCATCAACATGCCGAAAGTATTTTTCCTGCGATCATTGTCGATAATATTTTCTATCGCAATAAATACCCCGCCTTCAGGAAGTATGTCATACACTTTGTTCACCACCTCCTGCTTTGTGTTTTCATCCATGCCATGCAAAATATTTCCCATCGTAATTACTTCTGCGGCAGGTAGCGCATCTTTGAGAAAATCACCACTGGCCACGTCAATTCTATGCGAAAGATTAAAATGAGCGATCCTGCTTTTTGCAACCGGTTCAACCGGAGGCAAATCAAAAGTCGTGCAATGAATATCGGGATGGTTTAATGCAATCTGTATGGAAAGAAAACCATCGGCTCCTCCGACATCAGTAAGAGATTTGTAATTATTAAAATCAAACTGGTGAGCCAGGGACACAAAATTACTCATTTGAATACCAGACATCGCATCCACAAATTCCTGTAATTTTTCAGGCGATTTATACAACTCACTGAAGAAATCCATATTCGATCCACTCCTGCTTTCATTTTGTCGTTGACCGGTCAGAAGGCCATCATCCAGGTTTGCCCAAAATGGATAAAGCCGGCTATTCGACATCTCTAAAATACCACCGATATAACTGGGTTTGTTTTTATCGAGAAACAAATCGGTGTCGGGAGCATTACAATACAACGCAGTTTCAAGAAGGCCATCTCTCTGCAGAAAACCGAGCGACACCAGTGTATCCAGCCAGTCGTACACATGACGGTCAGTTGTTTTCAGTTGCAGATTTTCCTTTATTTGGCCTGCAGTTAATGACTGTGCTGATAATACAGTGAACAGTTTGAATTTAACCGCACTCAACAATACTTTGGATGGCCAGAATCCCATCCCTATCTGCATGATTTTGGATGGATCCGGCTGTTGCATGATTTTGGTTTGTTCTTCAGGTGTTGCAATCTGTGTCATAAAAACTGTTTGAAAGATGACTAAAGTATTCGAATAATAAAACCGTTTTTAATAAATAGAACTGGCTTATCGGAAATCATTTCCAAATCATACTGTTTGATAAGTCAATCACTATTTTGAGCCATACATTATACGGAATAAAGCAATTTTCGGATTTCAGGAGAGGTGTTATGCGGAAAAAGGAGTACGAATTTTACTATTTTTTTCTGTATTTCCAATTACAGTGTGGGTTATTTAAGATTTCTTCATGAAAAGGTTTAATCATTAACAGAATTCGATAATAATTAAATCCTTGAATGCGGCGGATTATAGTCCTGGATTTAAATCCATGGCTATAATCCTTTACAAGAAGTCAAACCGATCAGCCGAGTCAATTAAAAGATTTTTTTGAATGTTAAAAAAATTAGTATTTTAGCACTAAATAAATTAGTCTATGTCAACAGCCGGAAAAAACCTGAAATACCTGCGCAAACTTCGGGGTTGGACGCAGGAAGAGTTTGCTGCCAAGCTGAAGATCAAGCGATCCCTGCTGGGAGCCTATGAAGAAGAAAGGGCAGAGCCAAGGATTGATGTTTTGGAAACGGCAGGTGATATTTTTAAACTGACACTTGATGAACTGCTAAGAAAAAACCTGAATGAAACCAGGGGCGGAAACTATCTTGCCAAACGACGCGCACAAAAGCTTGCTGCTGCCTCCAATGATATCCATCTGGTTCCCGTTAAGGCCGCTGCCGGCTACCTTGCGGGGTATGCCGATCCGGAATTCCTTGACGAACTGAATACATTCACACTGCCCATGCTTGCTTCGGGTAATTATCGGGCTTTTGAAATTGTTGGTGATTCCATGTTGCCTACTCCGAGTGGCTCTGTGATAGTGGGTGAAAAAGTGGATAATATGGAAGATGTAAAAAGCAATCAAACCTATGTTGTCGTTTCACGCAATGAAGGCATTGTGTATAAACGCCTCATGAAAAACAATAAGCTGAAAAATAAACTCACCCTGATCAGCGACAACACAGCTTATCAGCCTTACCAGGTGAACAGCGAAGACGTACTTGAATTATGGAAAGCACAACTTGTCATTACCAAAGCAAATATGCAGCAACGCTGGGATGTTAGCCAATTGGCCAATCTGGTAAGCAATCTGCAGGAACAGATAACTGTGCTGAAGAAAAAAATGAACTAAAAAAATGTTATGGATACGAATAGAGAACTTGCTCTGAAAGAACTTCGTGTGATCCCCGGTGTCGGCAAATCCATTGCTTTCGATCTGTATAAATTAGGCATCAGAAAAGTGACCGATCTGAAAGGGAAAAATCCGGAATTATTATATCATCGATCCAATCATTTGGCAGGTGTAAGACAGGATCCCTGTCTTTTATATACTTTCCGCTGCGCTGTGTATTTTGCTGAAACTAAAAATCCCGATCCAAATAAATTGCAATGGTGGTGGTGGAAGGATAAAAAATAATTTATTGCAACTGCAATATCTTATCTCCCACTATCGCAAAGACATTTTCATTTTTTTCCGGTTGAATGAGCGCGACTCCGGTAAAACGACTAAAAGCAGGCAGAACCGCATACTTCTTTCCGAAATAAAAGCATGGAAAACACAGGGATTGTTTTCCGGCTCCGTCGATCCTGATTCCGGGATGAATATGACCGGAGAAGGAATAGTTGGCCGTTGGCCGTTGGCCGTTGGTCGAATTCGATAGTGTTGGCAGATCAGTGCTGATATCGTGGGTAAAATGAAAATCATGAAGCAGGAGACTGTCATTACTCAGCCTTATATCTGCAATTCGATACCAGTCTTCCTCCAGGATATCATGATTGCCTTTGACAAGATGAATGATGAGTTCAGGAAAATTTTCCCTCCATTTTCTAAACAATTCTAATTCTTTGTTAGCCCGGCTGTGAAAAAGGTCACCTACAATAATTAGCTGCCGGGGTTGGAAATATTGAATTTCAGAAACCAGTCG
This sequence comes from Puia sp., assembly GCA_035501475.1. GTDB lineage: Bacteria > Bacteroidota > Bacteroidia > Chitinophagales > Chitinophagaceae > Puia. Next base: position 11,811 of record DATJWE010000090.1, read on the forward strand.
TTGCAAATCTTCTTTATATACTGACTGCGGAACAGCAATTCCTGATTTGCGGAAATGGCCGGTCTTGCCGAAATGAAGATCGGATAAAATCAAAGCGCGCTCATCTTCCCAGAAAACAGACCGGCCCGAGGATAGCCAGATTTGTTGTTCCCGTATTCGGTATGGAATAGGCTTTTGCATGATTCAGAAGGAAGACAAATATATTGACTTTTGCAGATTGAAATTTTCAACAGCAATTCAATCTCTATGATGCTCCTCAGTTTCCGCAGGCAAATTATTCTTTCTGATGATTACCTGTTGTAAACTGTCAGCCCAATTTATTATCGCTTTTTTTTGATCTTCATTTAGCTTAGCATATTTATGGATCCACAAATAACTGTCCAAAGGCATTTCATCTCGTTTAATCTGTTCCACGATGGAATGCAGTTTATGGCTCTGCTTTTTTGGAGGATAGGAATTGAATTCTGAAAAATTGATTTCCCTTTTCCCATCATCCACATGATTCTGCATCCACCAGGCCACGGGCTGAATGCTAAAATACCAGGGATAGACGGTATGATTGCTATGGCAATCATAACAGGACTGTTTCAGGATGTTTACTACTTCATCCGGAACAGCATAATGCTTCGTGATATCATTCAAAGAAGCTGTAGTTGAATTGTTTTTTTCAGGACGAATAAATTGAATTACGATTAAAATTGCGAATAGAACAAGCAGGATT
>DATJWE010000091.1:0-2427 GCA_035501475.1 Puia sp.
ACATAATCGCTGAGAGCACTGTCGAGTTGGGGATGAAAAACATAAACTTTTAATTTGCTCTCATTTAATAATCTTGCAATGGCAGAAAAGGTTTCATCAAGTTCTTCCCTGTTGAATATTCCTGTTTTTGTAAAGTCATTATATAAGACCGAGTCAAGCCGGGATTTCAATTTTTCCGGAGAATTAATCCGGTCAAGAAAACCAAGAGGATATTGAGGCTGCAGGGAATCTTCCAAATGATCAACAGAATAATAAAGCTTAAGATACCAAACGTTAATTCCATACCCCCAGCTTCCGTCAGAAGACTGTTGTGCAGATGCCAATTGCTGAGCTTCCGGCTCTGAAATACTTTGACGCAAATCTTCAATTCTAAGACGAGTGGTAGCAGTGTCAGGAGTAAAGTTCAGCAGCCAGCGAATTTCACGAAAGATATGCATTGAATATAACATTGCTTCGCCTGCCGACTGCCTCTGGTTTACTTCTTTTATAAGCGGTTTAAGAGATGGATTAAACTGATTTAATCTTTTCTCTCTGGCTACGCGCAATGCTGACAGGTCCCAATAAAATGCAGCTTTGTCCCAAAATCTCGGCTCCCATGATTCATTTGCGATTTTTGAAGGGGTAGTAAATGCATGCCCGCGATAGATTACAATCGCTATCGCAACGCGTCGCAACTGCTCACGGTAAATGAAACCTATAAGTATCAGTAATAGAACAGCTATTAATATAGTTCGCCAATGTTTAAGTCTCCTGTTGCTTTTCATTGCCTAACTGATGCCATAAAATTAAATCTATTCATTTACTTCCCAGACAAATTCAGGTATTGCGGTATCAGGTTGGCGCCCGGCGGATATTTAATGAGATGAGTTCTTTTTAATGTAGTCCCGACAGGAATCGAACCTGTATCAAAAGTTTAGGAAACTCCTATTCTATCCATTGAACTACGGGACCAATTATCTTAGTTATTATTTATTATTAATTCCTGATTTCAAATATTATCAATCCCAACCCTGTATCAAAAGTTTAGTCCCCCACCTGCGGGATATCCATTGAACTACGGGACCAATTCTGCCTGGCCAAAAAACCAAACAGGATGGCAAAAATAAGACTTTCCCCAGTGACCGGATATCTTTACCTTCAACTCTCAAATTCAGCATATGAAAAAACTTTTATCGGTCTTTCTGTTCGCGGTGATTCTGGTATCCGCTTCTACCGAACTCTGCGCACAACCCAAGCCCCACTTCAATCATACCACCATCTACGTGACCGATCTTCAAAAAAGCGCTGACTTTTATGAGCATGTCCTGATGCTCGAAAGAATTCCCGAACCTTTCCATGATAACAGACATGTTTGGTTCAAAATCGGCGAACATGGCGAATTGCATGTGGTGAGTGGCGCCAAAGAAAAAATTCCTCATGATATCAATATCCACCTTGCCTTCGCTGTTTCCCCACTCCCCGATTTCATGAAACACCTCGATGCCATGAATATCAAATATGGCAACTGGGCCGGCGATCCCAAAAAAACACAAATGCGCCCGGACAATATTACCCAGATCTATCTCCAGGATCCGGATGGATACTGGATTGAAGTGAATGATGATAAATTTTGAGTCGACAGTGCGCAGTTGACAGCAGGTGATTAGTGTCAGAAGGTTGGCATTTCGAGTCAAAGTAAACTGGCAAAACTGAATACTGTGAATTGACAACTCTACACTGTCAACTATACAACAAACTTCCGCTATCTTTGCAGCCCAATAAATGGACTATGAAGTTTTACAATGTAATTATTAAATACAGGTTATATATTGGTTTGACGTTTATTCTTCTTGGCATTGTGACCAATATCTACAGCAGTTTCTGGCCCGCTTTTCTTCCCTATTTGCTGGGCCTGGTGCTGATCTTCGGGCATTTCTTTTTCGGTCCCCTGCGACTGATACAGGAACATATGGAAAGCGGAAATGTAGAAGGTGCGGAAAAAGTGCTGAATACGATCCGGTTTCCCGGTCTTCTTTACAAGCCCATTCGTTCAGTGTATTATACGCTGAAGGGAAATCTCGCGATGATGAAACAGGATTTTGATAACGCTGAAAAACATATGAAGAAGGGGCTGGACCTGGGCATGCCGATGAAGGAAGCCGAAGGCGCCAGTTTATTGCAGATGGGTATGCTGGCCATGCAGAAAAATGATTTGCGTCAGTCTGAAAGTTATATCCGCCAGGCGCTTCGTAAAGGACTTCCCGATAAAGAAAACCAGGCCGCTGCCTATTTACAGTTGTGTTCAATCATGATGACGAAAAGAGAATTCCGCGCGGCAAAAGATTTTTTCCGTAAAGCCAAGGCACTAAAGCCAACTACCCCGCAGATCACGGACCAGATCAAACAGATCGAAAAATATATTTCGAGGATTCCGGGGTAAAAAGTCAG
>DATJWE010000092.1:0-38199 GCA_035501475.1 Puia sp.
AAAGATAAAATATTTAGAATCTTTAGCGCGTTAACAGGATCAGGGACATTGGACTAAGTTTTATTTACAGGGTTGACCTGCCTGGGAATCCGAAACATTGAAAGTACCTCGGTTATCACATTCGATGGGGCGATTCAAGTCCAGCCGTCCTTGACTATTATTAAACAATCAGTTCAGGATGAGACGTTCAGTATTATTCATTGTTTTCATCAATATTATATCTGCCCCATTACTTGCACAGCAAACTTTTTTTATTACGGACCCGGAAGCAGCTCTCAAGCAGGCCAAGGAATATTATCAAAAGGAATACTACAGTCTCGCATACCCGATATTTAAAGATCTGCAGACAAACCTGAGGGAAACCGATAAGAGCAGCGATGCAGTCAATTACCAGGAGATCACCTATTATACCCTGGTTTGCGCGCTGAAACAAAATGACAGCAGCGCCGTGGCATCTGCCCGTGATTTTATCGATTTCGACAATAACAAAGCGAGGGCCGAGATGATGAGTTTTCACCTGGCCGAATATTATTTTCGCCGCCAGGACTTCCCTTCAGCCATCCGCCTGTATGAAAATACCAGCATCGATAATTTAAGTAATACTGAAATCGCTGACCTGAAATTTCACCAGGGATACAGCTATTTTACCCGCAACCAGTTCGATAAGGCAAAACCCATGCTGGATGTTATCCGCCAGTTACCCAGGAACCCGAATTACATTGATGCCAATTATTATTACGGGTTCATTTGTTTTTATAATAAAAACTACCGGGAAGCATTAGACGCTTTCAATGTAGTGGAAGCAACCCCAAAATATTCAGGGATTGTTCCTTATTATGTCGCTAATATCTACCTGATTCAGGGGCAGAGAGATAAGGCAATAAGCTATGCAGCGTCAAAACTCTCCAAAGGGGGTCAATACTACGACAATGAACTGAAGGAACTTACGGGGCATGGATATTATGAACAGCAGGATTTCGAGAAGGCTTTACCCTACCTCGAACAGTATGTGAAACAATCAAAGAAAGTTTCGCGACAGGACCTCTATGAATTATCCTATTGCTATTATCAAACCAAAAACTGGAATAAAGCGATTGAAGGATTTAAGCAATTGGGCGGGAAAGAAGACTCCCTCGCTCAAAATGCAATGTATCTGCTGGGAGATGCCTATCTGAAAACGGGTCAGAAAGCCAATGCACGAAATGCATTTTTATTTTGTTCTTTAAACAGCAGCAACAATACGCAAAAGGAAATTTCAAAATACAATTATGCAAAACTCTCGTTCGAATTGGGTTACCAGGATATTGCACTGAATGAGCTCAGGGATTTTTTGCAACTCTATCCTTCATCTGTGTATAGCAAGGATGCAAAAGAACTGCTGGTGAATGTGCTTGCAAATACCAGCAATTACAAAGACGCATTGACTCTTATGGACAGTCTCGATCATCCTTCAGCCAATGCAAAGAAACTCTATTCAAGAATCCTTTTTGGCCGTGCAACAGAGATGATCAATGATGGTTTGCTGATTTCAGCCAATGACCTGCTGGATAAAGCGCTGAAAGAGCCCGGCAATGAAGCGGTATTGCCATACATCAATTTCTGGAAAGGGGAAATTTCCTATCGTCTGAATAAAATCGATGACGCTATTCCGTTTTATTTTGAATATCTCAAAAGCGGCCCGGTAAATGGCGAGGCAAATCCTGCCAACGCAAAATATAATCTTGGCTATTGTTTTCTGAAGAAAGAAAATTACAGACAGGCCCAGGGTTTCTTTGAACAGGTTGTGAAATCACCGAAGATTACTTCTTCCCCCCTTGAACAGGATGCCTATATCCGCGATGCAGATTGTTATTATATGAACCGGGATTTCAAAACTGCCCTTGCAATGTATAATAAAGTACTTGACTATTCATGGCCGGCAAGCGATTATGCAACTTTTCAGAAATCAATGGTAACCGGTGTGAATAATGGAACTGAAAAAATTAATTTACTCAATGGATTAATCCGCAAATTTCCTTCTTCAGGACTTATTCCCGATGCCAATATGGAAATTGCCAGCACTTATCTGGCCAATGAGCAGTTCAGGGAGGCATTGCCGTATTTAAAGAATGTCGAAAGTTCAACGAACAGCGATGCATTAAAGCCAAAAGCCTACCTGCGTTCAGGGATTGCGTATTATAATCTCGACAATAATAAAGAAGCAATGAATCAATACAATACTTTACTAAAGCAATTCCCGAATTCGCTGGAAGCCCAGGATGCACTCGATAATGCCAAAACAATTTATATTCAGGAAGGAAGAAGCAGTGAGTATGTAAATTTTGCTAAAACACTGGGAGTAGACATTTCTACCACACAGGAAGATCAACTGGCCTACCAGGAAGCCGAAGTACAGTTTAATGACGGCAATTTTACGGTAGCCGCTCAAAAATTTGAGGACTACCTCACTAAGTTTCCTGATGGGAAATATGCTATCGATGCGAATTATTATAAAAGTGAAATTTATTTCAACCAAAAAAATTGGAACAAGGCCGTGACTGGTTACGAGGCAGTTGCTGATAAAGCACCTAATAAGTTTGCAGAAAAATCTTTGCTGCAGGCAGCCCGTCTCAATTTCTTTTACCTGAAAGACTATACGAACGCTGAAAAGTATTTTGCCAAACTAAAGGATTTTGCGACTTCACAGGAAAACAAAATGGAAGCCATGCGCGGATTATTACGGAGTCAATATGAGTTGCAGAAATGGACAGATGCTGTAGAAAATGCCAAGGAACTGCTCGACCAGAAAGGCGCAAGTACTGACGACAGGATTTTAGCAAATATGGCCCTTGCTAAATCGTATAAGGCCAACAATCAATGCGAAAATTCTATGCAGTTTTTCCGCACTGTGACATCCCTTAGCAAAGCAGCTTATGGAGCCGAAGCGCAATATGAAATCGCTGATTGCCTGTTGCAGGAAAATCAGTTAAAGGATGCGGAAAAAACAGCTTTTGAAGTGATCAATAAATCCGGTTCCTATGAATTGTGGGTAACAAAATCCTACCTGCTCCTGGGAGATATTTATTTTAAGGAGAAAGATTATTTTAATGCAAAGGCCACTTTCCAGAGTGTTGTAGAAAATGCAAAGATCGAAGATCTGAGATTGCTTGCACAGCAGAAATTGAACCAGGTTTTGGATGAAGAAAAGAAAGACAGCAAGGTTGAAAATTAATGAAGCCGGCGATGTTTTCCGGTGTGATCCGCGCATATCATCCCGGGTGCAAAAAGAAGAACCAATATTGAAACACATGAACGTGAAGCTATTTTTTCTTTTGGGAATATGTTTGATCCTGCTTGGACTTGGTGTCAATGCGCAGGACACAACCATGCGAAAAACGATCAATATCACCTCAACTTTTAAACCGGTATTGAGAGATGCTGTGAAAATCAATTTTAATGCAACTCCTCCTTTTGCAGATACCTCGAGGCCAAGATTAAGCTATGATATCCCTTCACAATATTTATTTCTGGGTTATCAGCCGGTTGCATTAAATCCAGTGGCATTACAGGTCGATTCTCTTTTGCAGTGGAAAAATGACAACTATATCAAGGTCGGTGTCGGGAATGTGCATTTGCCCTATGTGAAAGCCGGATTCAGTTTTGGAAATGGAAAAACTACTTTCTTCAATGCCTTCGCCGATGGATATGCGTCAAAAGGAAGCCTTCCTTATCAAAAAGATAATTATACAGCGGTGGGTTTGGCAGGTACTATAAAAACGAAATCAAATCTTGAGTGGGACGGGCGATTAGGATTCAAGAGCAGCGGATATTATTTATACGGTTACCAGCCCGATACACTAAAATTCGATAAGACCGACCTTCAGCAAAGATTCCAGACTTTTGACGGGAGCCTTGCATTGCATAATCTGATTCCGACTGAATTTGGACTGACTTACAATCCCAATCTTCATGTGGCTGTCTTCAATGACAATCATTCAGTCAAAGAATCCGAAGCCAATACAGTATTGAATCTTCCTTTGCAAAAAACAATTGGTAAAAAATTCGCTTTTGATCTTGGATTTACCGCAGATCTTACCAATCTCAGGTTAAATAATAATTCTATCCAGAATAATAATCTTTATTATGTTTCACCAGCGTTGATATATAAATCATCCAATCTGTTGTTGCAGGGAGAGGTCACACCTTCCTGGGACAATAAATATTTTCATTTGCTGCCCAATTTTACAGCCGATATTTCCACCAAGGATCAGCGACTCACTTTCCAGGCTGGCTGGATCGGATATTATGAGAAAGGCAGCTATCAGCGCTATGCTTCCATTAACCCCTGGCTTGCGCAACCGGATAGTTTGCAGAATACGAGGGTACAGGAATTTTACGGTGGCATAAAAGGATCACTTTCCAATCACGTCTCTTATTCTGTCAAAGCCGGTATTGCAGAGTACTGGAATATGCCTTTGTTTGTCAATGATACAGTGGATGGCAAAACCTTCCTGATCCGGTACGATCATCTGCAGGCATTTAAAATGCACGGGGAAATTGTATATACCCAGGGAGAGGAATTCAGTGCGAAAGCTGCCCTGACCATCAGTCAGTATGCGACCCCATTACATGAAGATAAAGCCTGGGGCTTAATTCCACTGGACTTCACTACAACCCTGAGATGGCAGGTATATAAAGATCTCTGGCTGAAAGGCGATCTGCTGATTTTCCAGGGAGCGCCTTATCCTGATAAATTCGGCAGCGTGCACAATCCTGCAGGAGGGTTTGATTTGAATGCGGGAATTGAATTCAGGGTAACCAGGCAGTTGAACCTCTGGCTTCAGATGAATAATATTTTCAATGATAAGTATGAAAGATGGAACCAGTACCAGGTGTATGGATTCAATATTCTTGGAGGAATAATCTTTTCCTTCAATCAAAATTAAGATGGCCTGGTCAGCGCTATTGTTCCCAAACGCTTTCATTTTTTCTTCTCCACAAAATTCCGTTCTTTCGTGTTGTAAACCGGTATAACCATGTTCGAGTTGTTGAACAGTTATCTATTTCAGCATAAAAGTATCAGCATTCCGGGGCTGGGGACCATTCACATGGAAACACTTCCTGCCAGCGTTGATACCAGCACCAAGAATATGCTTCCGCCGCTGTATTATTTTCGGTTCGATAAATATTTTGATGCACCGGAGAGAGATTTTTTTTCTTTTCTGGCTGCACAAAAAAATATGCAGGATTATGAGGCCCTGCAATGGTATAATGAATTTGCGCATACCCTGCGTAATAAAATCAACAATCATGAAAAAGTGAAATGGGATGGAGTGGGGGAGTTGAAAAAAGATAATGATGGAAATATCATTTTTGAATCATCTCTGGGTAACCCCGGATTTCTGCAACCTGTTCCCGCAAGAAAAGTAATTCACCCGGATGCTAAACACGTGCTGCTTGTAGGCGATACGGAAAGAACCAATGTGGAGATGAGCGAATTATTGTTAAATGAACCCGAAGAGGAAAGGAATAAATTGTGGTGGGTGTTTGCCCTCATTATAGGCATCATCGGCATCATGGTCATTTTATTTCATTTCTCCTCTCATGGCTGGCGACTGGACGCTGCGGGAAACCAGCAGGAACTGAAAGTTGAAAAATAATCGGTAAAAAAGCACCAACCTGTTTCTCTGTCATAATTTATTCTCCTTCTCTTGTATCTTTAACCCGAGTATGTCGTCAACCCGTATCAAATACCCTGCATGCCCCTGTTGCCAGTCGGCCGATATCCATCCTGTTCTTGTAACGGCGGATCATGTATCCAAAGAACTTTTTGAAATTTGGGAGTGTGCCATTTGTTCTGTACGGTTCACCCAAAACATTCCTGATGCAAATGCTATAAAAGCTTATTACCAGGCTGAAGATTATATTTCGCATACTGATACCAGTAAGGGACTTGTTAACAGAATGTATCATGTTGTCAGAAAGCGGACATTGGTTGGCAAATACAAGTTGGTTGCGTCGGCGTTGAAAGCGTCATCCGGAGATCAGGAAACGGATCAGCAAAGTATACTGGATATGGGAGCAGGAACCGGAGCCTTTGTGCATTATATGGATATGAAAGGATGGCAGGCAACAGGATTGGAACCTGATGAAGGAGCAAGGACACGCGCATTGGATCTTCATAAAGTCAAATTATTGCCTACGGAACATCTTAGTGAGATAAAAGAAAATTCGTTCAGCGCAGTTAGTTTATGGCATGTGCTCGAACACGTTCATGCACTTCATGCTTACCTGGAACAACTAAAAAAAATTATATCTCCATCAGGCAGGATATTTATTGCAGTCCCTAATTATACCTGTTATGATGCGGCTGTATACAAAAAATATTGGGCAGCTTATGACGTGCCACGGCATCTATATCATTTTTCTCCTGCTTCGATGAAGCTATTGCTGAAGATGCATGCATTGAAGCTATATGATATTCGCCCAATGTGGTATGATAGTTTTTATATTAGCATGCTGAGCGAAAAATACAAAACAGGCCATTCAAATATTATCAAGGGGTCTTTTACCGGCGCTGCTTCCAACCTGAAAGCGCTTTTTAATAATGAACGCTGCTGTTCGCTGATTTATATTGTGGGTAAGTGAGGTAAACTAATTATTGAATTTGATCTCGTAAATATTCGGCCAGAGCTTGCCGGTTACATAAACTTTTTTTGTGGCAGAATCATATGCTATGCCGTTCAGCGTATTGCTGTCGGGGTATTTATTTTTTGCTTCCATTGCCAGGGAAGAAAGATCGAGTCTGCCGACAACCTTGCCGCTTGATGTATCGATTTTTAAGATATAATTGGTTTGCCATTGATTGGCGTAAATAAATCCATTGATATATTCCAGTTCGTTAATATTGCTTACGGATCCATTATTATCTGTTACCCCCAATACTTTTACCAATCTGAAATTATTCGGGTCATGATAACTTAAATTACTGCTTCCATCACTCCTGATAAGATAGGTGCCATCTGTCGTCATTCCCCATCCTTCGGAATTTAATGGGTATTCCGCCAATTTTTTGAAAGTCCGGGCATCATACACGAAACAAACTCTGGGCGCATCCAATGTCATCTCATATACTTTGCCTTTGAGAAAGGTAATCCCTTCTCCAAAATATTTATTGCCGATTTCCACCTTGGGAATTATTTTACCCGTTTTTAAATCCACAGTACCAAATAGTGATCGCGAGCTGGGAACATCATCAGTATGGCCGGTACTTTCGTAGAGTTGCCCGTCGTGGACAAGAAATCCTTCCGTAAATGAGGTTGTATCGTGTGGATATGCATTGACAACTGAAAAACTAATCGCGGCAGGTCCATTGTTTGATCCTGAATCATTCGATGTGGTACTGGTTTCGGTAGTCGTATTGTTGCAGGAGATTAAGACGAGGATGATGAATAAATGAATGATGATCTTTTTAATCATAATTATGAAATGAAGGGCAAAATTAAGGTTCGCTTCTGTTAAACGCATGGAGCGAATCCAAATTTTGCCTTAAAAATTTGGATTTGTCGGCAAAAATAAGTTGCTTTACAATAGCTTATCGTCTGGAATACCACTCAGTGCAAACATCTCACAAGATGATTCTCCTCAAGTGATATTCAGTGTTTTTTGGATCTCTCTTATTTCGTTACAGCTTGCCAATCTCCTATTTAATACCTGCGTGTTTGATTTCTTGAAGAACAATCTCTGATTGTCCCCATGTAAAGACTCTGTTTAGGCTCCAATATTCTCCTTCCATAATGTATTATCCGCCCCTTCCGAAGATGAATTCAATGCTTATGATTTATTAACCTCTGGTCCAAGCTTGTGAAACGCCGGCTGAAAAAATATCTCAATGAGAATATTTTTACTCGTACTGGTGCTTCTTTGTTGGCAATTGCAGGCCCTATCGCAACAACAATGTAATTCGCCCGAATACCGGATGGAACTTTTCAAGCGTTCTCCTGGGATCAATGCCAGGGTGACTGCCATAGAAGCGTTTACAAAAGATTACCTCGCCAGAAAAAATCAGGTCAGTGATTCTTTGGTTACTGATAATATCCCCGACGTCATTACCATTCCTGTTATAGTTCATGTCTTATACAATTCTTCTTCACAAAATATATCGGATGATCAGGTTCGTTCGCAAATTGATGTACTAAATAAAGATTATCGCAGGCAGAATACAGATACAAGCAAGACGCCTGATATATTCAAGCCCGTGGCTGCGGATTGTGGTTTTCATTTCGTACTTGCTGTAGTTGATCCTGCGGGTAATGCGACTACGGGGATCATTCATAAATTCACAAACGTACAGGGATTTAATATTGACGACCATATTAAATCATCTGCTGCAGGTGGAGATGACGCGTGGGATTGCAATACCTACCTGAATATCTGGGTCGGCAATATGGTCAGTGGTATACTTGGATATTCCAGTGTTCCCGGTGGACCGAAGGAAACTGATGGAGTTGTGGTTTACTATCAGGCATTCGGAACTTCCGGAACTGCGGTCGCTCCTTTTAACAAGGGAAGAACAACGACACACGAAATCGGTCACTGGCTGAACCTGATTCATACCTGGGGAGATGCCGATTGCGGAGATGATCATGTAGCGGATACTCCTCCACAGCGTGCTGCCAACAGGGGATGCCCCGGTGCGATAGTGATCACCTGCGGCAGTGGCCCTTTTGGCGACATGTTTATGAACTATATGGATTTTACAGACGATGCCTGCATGAATATGTTTACTAAAGGACAACGGGAACGCATGCGCGCTTTATTTTCTCCTGGCGGCGTCAGAAATCAGTTGCTTTCTTCAGTTGCCATCAATTCGATTCCTCAATCAGGGCCAGCTCAATCTGCTCTGTCACCGGATCAGGGAAATTCAGTCTTTCATATTTACCCGAATCCTTCTTCCGGGATTATCTATGTTGAAAATTCAGGTTTGTCGCATACCATTTCGACGGTAGAAATATTTAATGAGATGGGACAAAAAGTGATGAGTTTTCGGGTGAACCCGGGCATTCAGCAATTGAATATTTCATTCCTCAGAAGCGGCGTCTATTATATTAAATCGGACGATCCCAAAAATGCGAAGACAACCAAGCTGATCAAAATGTAAGAGTCATCAGGCTGAAAGCATGATTTTCGCAACTGATTTACCTATTTCCGGAGCAAGCGCCACACCCATTCCTCCCATCCTGACTGCGCAATAAATATTTTCAGTAATCTGTTTTACTATCGGGTTTTTTTCATCCCCGACTCCCATAATTCCACTCCAACGATGATCTATAGTGTATGTTTGATTAGGCAGAATGATTTCACGCAGAAAGCGTTCCAGTTCCTGCTGGATATGATCAGTAGTAGATAATTCATAAGTGTGCTCTTCAGCAATAGCCTTATTCCTTGCTCCTCCCAACAAAACTCGATCACCCAGGTTGCGGAAATAATAAAAACCTTCATCATAATGGAACGTGCCTTTGAATTTTAACCGGGGTATGGGCGAAGTCACCAAAACCTGGCCCCTGGCGGGTTCCACGTTGAGTTCAGGCAAAAGTTGTTTTGCAAATGCATTTGTGCATATCAGTAATTTATCCGCTGAAAACCTGTACGACCGGTCTGCTTGTAATTCGATTTGTCCGTCTTTCTTTTCGAAACTTTTTATTTCGATGTTGTTAAGTACAGTTACTCCTCTGGACTGCACCAACTGCAATAAGGCCTGGCATAATTTACCTGAATGCAACTGGCCTTCATATTTGTTTTCAATCAGGTGAGCTGCTCCGGAAAATCCAAATGCTTTTATTTTCGTATCATTAAGCCTGAAAATTTTAGGTTTGTCGATGATATCTTTCAACTTGCGATTCAGCCAGTCGAGATTTGAACGGAATGTATTAATATCAATTTTCTGACTTTCGGTTAGTAACTCGTAACCTCCGCATTCTTCAAAATCAATTACCTCGTCGCTGAATACTTTCCTGATTTTTTTCAACCCTTTGTATCGCAGTTCTACGATCTGAAGCATGCTGTCTTCACCAATATGCATGGTATCTGCTATCAGTTCAGTTGCGCTTCCGAAGCAGGCAAATCCCGCATTACGGGTACTCGCGCCCGTGGGAATGATCCCCCGGTCAAGAATGGCAACTGATAGTTTGGGATAATATTTTTTAAGATAATAAGCAGCCCAGAGGCCAACAAAACCGCTACCCACAATGATGATATTTTTGGGCGCCAAAAAACTTTCTTTTTCCCAAATGGAAACCTGGGCCATGGGGTAAAGTTTAGATTGTTGAATGAAAGGTAAGAAATGATTACGAATCACGAATTACAAGAATTGCCGCGGATTGCATGGATTGACGCAGAATAATTATGATTTGTTATGATCCTATCCGTACCAATCCTAATCATCGTAACGAATCCGTGCGCAACTCAAACTCGTATGGGAAAAAAATCTCACAGATGGCACGGATTTGTACAGATAGTAGGATATTCAGGATTTAGATTGTCATCTGTATCAATCTGAGTAATCTGTGAGAGCTCAATCATGATTTTATTAAAGATGTATCGCTTCACCGTAAGCGACTTCTATCGCATCTTTCACGCTTTCACTGATTGTCGGATGGGGGTGAATACTGTTCAGTACTTCATGATAAGTCGTTTCCAGTTTGCGGCCTAAAACTGTTTCGATGATGATTTCCGTAACATTATAGCCGATCATGTGCGTGCCCAGCCACTCCCCATATTTGGCGTCAAACACAACTTTGATAAAGCCTTCTGTATGTCCTGCTGCAGAGGCTTTACCTGATGCGCTGAGCGGGAATTTGCCAACCTTCACGTCATATCCCGCATCTCTGGCCTGTTTTTCAGTCAGGCCCGCAGAAGCAATTTCGGGAACGCAATATGTACATCCGGGAACATTGTTATAATCCAATGCTTCGGGCTGGTGCGCATACTTCTTCTCGTTATATCCGATGTTTTCTACGCAGATAATGCCTTCTTTTGAAGCCACATGTGCCAGGGCCTGCCCGGGCGCGCAGTCGCCGATGGCATAAATCCCGGGAACATTGGTCTGATAGAATTTATCAACCGCAATTTTTCCTTTGTCTGTTTTTACGCCGAGAGTTTCGAGACCGATGTTTTCAATATTGGCGGCAATCCCGATTGCGCTCAATACCACATCAGCTTCAAGCGTGATTTCCCCGGTGGGCGTTTTTACTTTTGCTTTCACCCCGTTGCCGCTGGTATCCACACTTGTCACTTCGCTGCTGGTATAAATTTCTATCCCGTATTTTTTATAAATTTTTTCCAATTCTTTGGATATTTCTTCATCTTCCACAGGAACAACTCTCGGTAAAAATTCGACAATGGTCACTTTTGTTCCCATGCTATAATAGAAATAAGCAAACTCAACACCGATCGCGCCGCTGCCCACGATGATCATACTTTTCGGTTGCTGAGGCATTACCATTGCCTCCCGGTAGCCAACCACTTTTTTGCCATCCTGCTTCAGGTTGGGTAACTCACGGCTACGACCACCCGTAGCAAGGATAATATGTTTTCCTTCGACCACCTGCTTTTTCCCGTCAGCGGCAGTGACTTCAATCTGCCCTTTCGCTTTCAATTTCCCGTAACCCATCACCACATCAATCTTATTTTTTTTCATCAGGAACTGGACACCCCTGCTCATTTTGTCGGCCGCACCCCGGCTTCGCTTAATCACGGCAGGGAAATCCTGCTGCCCGCTTGCAGTAATACCAAAATCTTTTGCATGTTTGATGTATTCGTACACCTGCGCGCTTTTCAGCAGCGCTTTAGTAGGTATACAACCCCAATTCAGGCAAATGCCTCCCAGGCTCTCTTTTTCAATGATTGCAGTTTTAAAACCCAATTGCGCAGCGCGGATTGCTGCCACATATCCGCCGGGACCACTGCCAAGGACAACTACATCGTAGGCCATGTTATTTTCGATTTAATGATGGATTGATTTTTAATCGAGGTGCGAAGCTACGAAAATGTGGAAAATGTAAAAAGGAAATAAGAGGGTGGGTAGCTGGGAGAGACGCGGTACGGGATTCGGGATTCGGGATACGGGATATTGATCAATTCGTTTCTTTTTTTTCAGTTTTTCGCACTTACTTTGCTGCTTCAAAACACACAATGAAACTAGATATTCTCGCCATTGCAGCTCACCCGGATGACGTGGAGCTTTGTTGTTCCGGTACTCTGATGATGGAGAAATTACAAGGGAAAAAAATAGGCGTGGTTGATCTAACCCGGGGAGAACTTGGAACGAGAGGAACCGCAGAATTGAGAAAAGAAGAAGCTGTAGCGGCGGCAGCCATCATGCAATTGGATGTGAGGGAAAACCTGAGCATGGCCGATGGTTTTTTCCAGATTGATGAGCAGCATAAGCGACTATTGGTAAGATCCATCAGGAAATTCAGACCAGACATTGTGCTGGCCAGTGCTCTGGCCGATCGTCACCCGGATCATGGTCGCGCGGGCCGACTGATTGAAGATGCCTGCTTCCTAAGCGGCTTGAAAAAAGTTGAATCAGTAGATAGCGACGGCATTCAGCAGGAATCCTGGCGACCCAAATATATATTTCATTATATACAGGATCGTTATTACCCGCCATCCTTCGTGTATGATATTACGCCGGTATTTGAGAGAAAAATTGAATCGATCAAAGCGTATTCATCGCAATTCTATTCTGCCACATATCAAGCTAATGAACCGCAAACCTATATTTCAACTCCTGAATTCCTCGATTCAATTATTGGTCGACACCAGATGTTCGGCAAGATGATTGGTGTGGCTTATGCAGAGGGATTTATTACTGAAAAAATGATTGGTGTTCGAAGCATGGATGCTTTCGTTCAACTCGACACATAATCTGATGGTTATTAATATATCGTTTATTCAATTTTAACATTGTTGGGAACTCAAACTGGAGTAACTTGCACCCAGTTCATACAAATTCAGTTTTTATTATGGTGCTACCTAAATTTTCCAATATCCCGCAATCATTCCATGCCGAATTAAAAAGGCGGATCAATAAATATTTTGAAGATGCCGGCAAATCGACGACAGGTAATTCAGGCTTATTCATAAAAGCTGCTTTATTAATGATTTTTTCTGTATCGATTTATGTACATCTTGTTTTCTTTACCCCTGTAGTAATCTGGGCAGTGTTGGAATGTATTGTACTGGGCGGACTTTCTGCAGCAATCGGTTTTAATGTCATGCATGACGGCGCGCATGGCAGTTTCAGTAAGCATAGAACAATTAACCGGCTTGCTGCTATTACATTGAACATTCTCGGCGGCAATAGCTTCATGTGGAATATGAAACATAATGTGATTCATCACGCATATACTAATGTAGATGGTGTTGATGATGATATTGATATTCAGCCCTGGATGCGGATGAGCAAAACACAAAAACGCTACAGGCTGCATAAATACCAACATCTCTATTTCTGGATTTTTTATTCGTTGATGTCCATATTTTGGATTTTCCTGTTTGACTATCAGAAATACTTCAGAAACAGGGTGGGAGCAGTACCTTTGAAAAAAATGAAATTGGACGACCATTTTATGTTCTGGGGTTTCAAATTATTGAATGCATTTCTTTTCCTTGCGCTGCCCATTTACATGACCGGTTTCGTTCACTGGATTATTGGGTTCGGTATCTACATTCTTTTTTCAGGGCTTGTAATGAGTCTTGTTTTCCAACTGGCGCATACGGTGGAGCACACTGCTTTTCCCGTTGCTGATATTGAAACCGGGAAGATGGAAGACGAATGGGCGATTCACCAGATTAAGACGACGGCCAATTTCGCGACAAAAAATAAACTGTTGAGCTGGCTGGTTGGCGGGCTGAATTTCCAGATCGAGCATCATCTCTTTCCCAAAATATCCCATGTGCATTATCCTGCGATAAGCAAAATTATCAAACGAACCTGCAGTGAATACGGGATTGTTTATATAGAATATCCCAGGGTGCGTTCAGCCATTGCTTCACATGTGTCTTTCCTCAAACAAATGGGGAGAGAATAAGGTCAGAAATGTGAAAATAGGGGAATTGGGCTTAATCCAACTTTTCAACGTAAGCGATTCAATTAGCTTTCAAAAAACGAGACATATAGATTATTTTTTTTCGCGTGTAGATTGAACGATTTTGAATTTAATTTCCACATTTCCATATTTCCAGATTTCTCACATTTCCCTTGTATTTTTGCAGCTCTCAACAAAACCTTCATGAGCAAAATAAAAATTGGAATGGTGCAGATGAGCTGTGCTAAGGGTAAACAAACTAATCTGCAAAAAGCCATTGATAAGATCAGAGAAGCTGCAAGCAAGGGAGCACAGATCATTTGCCTGCAGGAATTATTTACGTCTCTGTATTTCTGTGACCAGGAGGACTACGAAAATTTCAAATTGGCCGAGTCTGTTCCCGGCCCTTCAACGGATGCATTAAGCGAAGTATCTGCTGATCTGAATGTAGTGATCATCGCATCTTTATTTGAAAAAAGAACCCAGGGAATTTATCACAATACTACGGCTGTACTGGATACGGATGGAGCTTATCTTGGCAAGTACCGGAAAATGCATATCCCCGACGATCCGGCTTATTATGAAAAATTTTATTTCACTCCCGGAGACCTTGGTTATAAAGTTTTTAAAACAACACTGGCAACAATCGGTATATTAATCTGCTGGGACCAATGGTATCCTGAAGCTGCAAGAATTACTTCATTAATGGGAGCAGAGATTTTGTTCTATCCTACGGCCATCGGGTGGGCAACGGCACAAGATCAGGCAACCAACGTCGAGCAATATAACGCCTGGCAGACCATTCAGCGAAGTCATGCTGTTGCCAATGGAGTACATGTCGTCAGTGTGAACCGGGTTGGTTTTGAACAGAATGGCGCCATGCAGTTTTGGGGTGGATCATTTATCTCCAATCCTTTCGGGACAATACTTCACCAGGCATCGCATGATAAGGAAGAAGTGATTGTTCATGAAATTGATACTGCGAAGACCGACAGCTATCGAACCCACTGGCCCTTTATGCGCGACCGGCGAATAGATTCCTATGAGCCAATTACAAAACGATTTATTGATGAAAACAGGTAGAGATATTCAATAATCAATTCAACATTCAATGCTCAACACATGAGTCCGGAATTCCAATTGAAAATTGAGTGTTGAATATTGTGTGTTGAGGATTCAATTATTTCAATAGAAGAATTTAATGACATCGCCCACACTAAAAGAACTGGGTTATTATTTCCCTGCTGAGTTTGCTCCCCACACGGCTACCTGGTTAAGCTGGCCTCATAAGGAAGATTCATGGCCGGGAAAGATCCATACTGTTTATGGTGTATACAGCCGCTTTATAAAAGAACTCAGTCTTGGCGAAAAGGTTCGCATCAATGTAAACGATGAGGCGATGAAATCTTTCGCGACAGAACATTTAAAAAATGCAGGAGTAGATTTGAACCAGGTTGAATTCTTTCTTCACCCTACCAATGATGCCTGGTGCCGGGATCACGGTCCGGCATTCCTGATCAATCCGAATGCTGCCCAGAAAAAAATCATTGTTGACTGGAATTATAATGCATGGGGTAACAAATATCCGCCCTATGATCTGGACGATGTCATACCAACGCTGATCGCGAAACGATATAATATCCCTGTCTATCATCCCGGAATTATTATGGAAGGAGGATCGGTCGAATTTAACGGTAAAGGAACGTTAATCACTTCAACCTGCTGCCTGCTGAATAAGAACAGAAATCCCGATCTTAAACAAGACCAGATTGAAAAATACCTGGTAGATTATTATGGAGTCGAACAGATTTTATGGGTGGATGAAGGCATCGTAGGCGATGATACGGATGGTCATATCGATGATACTGTAAGATTTGTCAATGAAGATACCGTGCTTGCTGTAGTGGAAGAGAATAAGAAAGATGAAAATTATGATCTCCTTCAAAAAAACCTTGTCGACTTAAAAAAAATGAGGTTGTTGAATGGCAAACAACTTCATATTGTGGAATTGCCGATGCCGGATGAGGTTGTTTATCAGGGACAGCGCCTGCCTGCTTCTTACGCTAATTTTTATATCGCCAACCGCTCTGTGATCGTTCCTGTTTTCAGATGCGGGAAGGATGAAAGAGCGCTGCAGATTATTCAGCAATGTTTCCCCGAACGAAAAGTCATCGGCCTTGATTCGACAGATATCATCTGGGGTCTGGGCAGTTTCCATTGCCTCAGCCAGCAGGAGCCTGCGGTAGTATAACAATCTCAGACTTTTTATGAATGGATTGCTATGATAGGCACATGGCTATGATAAGCCAGTTTTGATGTATGCGTTGTTTTGAACACATAGGAAAAAACAGAATGCTCTTTAGGAACAGTGAGAATGATATCAATATTTCTGTCTTTCACAAACTGGTTGATCGCATCCACAAAATCAAACATTCGAATAAAATAATATTCCGGGTTATATTCTTTGATCATCTCATCCAGTTTGGCTCTTTCTTTTTTATATTCGTCAGTTAATTCCACATAATGCTCGCTGTCTACATTTACCACATGCAGATTGGCCTTAAATAAATTGAGGACTTGTTTTATTGGCGCGATCGGCATGGTCTTGTCGATGTCTTTAAAGTCAGTAATGAGCATGATATTCTTTGCTGAATGGAATTGCGCATCGGGCGGTATGATGATCAGCGGTGCGATTCTTCTGTTCACTACTTTAAGGGTATTGCTACCCATAAATATTTGTTCAACTCTTGAAGCTCCTGTGATGCCCATTACGATCATATCAATGCTATTTCTGTGAACATAGCTTTCCAAACTGTCTACAAAATCGGAATTCGGTTCCGCCACACAGGAAATCTTAGCATTGGTGATGCCTGATAATTCATTTACTACGCTTTGAAGCGCCACCTCCATAATTTTTTTCCTGTCCTCATCGTCACTTTCCAGCGGGGTACCATCAGAACCCGCTTCAATCGGATCGAAGACATGATATAAAACAATATGCGCACGCTGCACCTGGGAGGTAAGATGGGCGGCAAACCGTGCGGCATGATGCGATGTCTCGGAAAAATCGATGGGGACAATAAAGGAGTTCATATTGCTTGTTTTAAAATAAATAAGATAAACAGGGGTAAAGATATTATTTGTTGGGATAGAATAAATATTTTCATGGGGAAATCCTCAATGGAACGGCTTCCCGCTCCTGAAAATCCGTGAATGTCTGCTGCCGATCTCAACAGATTGATGTAATTTAAGGAGACAAATATTTAGGATGAAACCTTTGTTTTTTCCCAGTCAGTCGGATCTCAGAAAATGGTTTGAAAAAAATCATGAAAAAGAAATAGAGGTTTATATAGGCTTTTATAAAGTGGGAAGCGGGAAGCCCAGTATCACCTGGTCGCAGTCGGTTGATGAAGCGCTTTGTTTTGGCTGGATCGATGGCGTGAGGAGATCAATTGATGTATATAGTTATTTTATCAGGTTCACCCCGAGAAAACCAACCAGCAACTGGAGCCTGATTAATATCAAAAAAATCGAGGAACTAACGAGGTTGGGCCTGATGAAACCGGCAGGATTGAAAGCTTATAGCAAAAGGAAAGATCACAAGTCCGGGATATACGCATATGAAAATGAAAAGGTCAAACTAAAACCGTCGTACGAAAAAAAAATAAAAGCAGATAAGAAAGCCTGGGCTTTTTTTCAAATCCAGGCCCCTCATTATAAGAAAATTGTTACGCGTTGGATAATGACTGCCAAACAGGAAGCCACCCAAATCAAAAGGCTTAATGAATTAATTAATGACAGCAGGTCAGGATTAAAAATCAGAACGCTGCGATATGGCAATAAATCGAAGAGAGAATAGCACATTAATATGCTAAAATCGTCGATTAAGTTTTTCTTTTATAATATTCAATATTCAATAATCAACACTCAATTTTCAATGACTCAATACACAGGTATTTAGTACCCGCGGGATATAATTACTTGATTATTGAATGTTGAAAATTGATTATTGAGTGTTTTTTCGAAGAAAAACTACAGCAATGATCGATAATCAATGGTTAAGACTCAATGGCTCATATTTTTTTCCTACACATAAATAAAAGTACTTATTTTCACCGCCTCATTCACCAAAATTTGCTGGCTGTTATATGAAAAGACTATTCTCCCTTTCATTCTTCTGTTGCGTGGTAATATCAACCTTCGGACAAAATAACTCCGGAGGACTCGCAATCATTCCTGAACCGGTAAACGTCGTTCAAAATAGCGGTTACTTTGTTCTGTCAAAAGATATCATTATCGAAATTCCTGCAAATCCTGAGCTGAAGGAGTTAAGTAATATTTTAAAACAGAAATTGTCGGTTGCAACCGGTGCGAATTCAATAGCAGTCGGTTCCAATATAACCAGCAATGGAAAACCAGTCGCATCTATTCGTCTGGAACTGAACAAAACGATGGATAAAGAAATTGGGAGCGAGGGTTATCGCTTGTCTGTAACTCCAAAACTCGTTGTGATAAAGGCCAATCAACCCGCTGGTTTGTTTTATGGCGTACAAACGCTGTTACAATTATTGCCAAAGGAAATCGAAAGCAAAACTGCTCAAAAAGATATAGCATGGAAAATCCCCGCAGTTGAAATTACGGACTATCCCCGTTTTGGGTGGAGAGGATTGATGCTGGATGTCTCACGTCATTTCTTTACCAAGGATCAGGTCAAGGATTTCATTGATAATATGGGGAGGTATAAGTTCAATTTGCTTCACATGCATCTCACGGACGATGAAGGCTGGAGGGTGGAAATCAAAAGTCTCCCCAAACTCACTCAGGTAGGCGCCTGGAATGTGAAGCGTGTCGGTACATTCGGAGAGTTTGCATCTCCTTCCCCCGACGAACCACGTGACTATGGCGGATTCTATACGCAGGATGATATCAGGGAGCTTGTTCAATATGCAAAAGATCGCTTCGTGAATATCATGCCTGAAGTAGATGTACCCGGGCATAGCCTTGCTGCGATTGCTTCCTATCCTGAATTGTCCTGCACCCCGGGCGCTGAAAACTACCGGGTGCGCTCAGGCGAAGAAATTATGAATTGGAATGGAGGGATGACGGCGCTGATCGACAATACGCTTTGCCCTGCAAATGAAAAAGTGTATGCGTTTCTTGACAAAGTGTTCACCGAGCTGGCTCAGCTTTTCCCGTTTGACTACATTCATGTCGGGGGCGACGAATGCGCTAAAAATTTCTGGGAAAAAAGCGATGCGATCAAGCAACTGATGCAAAAAGAAGGGTTGAAAACACAGGAAGAAGTGCAAAGTTATTTTGAAAAAAGAGTGGAGAAAATTGTGGAATCGAAAGGGAAGAAAATGATTGGATGGGATGAAATACTTGAAGGCGGCCTTGCACCAAGCGCAATCGTAATGAGTTGGCGTGGCATCAAGGGAGGAATCCAGGCTGCACAAATGGGTCATGAAGTAGTGATGAGCCCAACCACTTTTGTTTATCTTGACTACATGCAAAGCGATCGAGTCATTGAACCTCCGGTTTATGCCACATTGCGATTGAAAACAACTTATGAATTTGAACCTGTTCCGGATGGGGTTGATCCGAAATTTATCAAAGGAGGACAAGGCAATTTATGGACAGAGCAGGTGTATAATACACGACACATGCAATATATGCTATGGCCGAGAAGCCTTGCCATTGCAGAAAGTGTCTGGTCGCCCAGGGAAAAAAAGAACTGGAATGATTTTGCAAGGAGAGTGGAAGCGAATTTTGAAAGAATGGATATTGAGCAGGTAAAATACGCAAGGGCTATGTTCGATCCAATTTTCACTGCGAAAAAAGATGAAAAGGATTCCTTGATCGTTGAACTTTCGACTGAAGTGGAAGGACTGGATATCTATTATAGTTTTGACAATTCACACCCGGATAATTTCTATCCAAAATATACCGGTCCACTATCCATTCCAAAAGAAGCTTCCATGCTGAAGGTGGTTACTTACAGGGATGGTAAACCGATCGGAAGGCAGATTGATATGCCGATCAGTGAGCTGAGACAACGGGCCGCCCGGAAAGAACAATAAAGTGTTTTACTCGATTTCAAAAACACCAGGCTCGCAGGATTCACCCAGCGGAACATGATGCCCGTAAAAATCCCTTCCCCCGGTATCCAGGTGAAATAATTTTTTCAGGTCCAGTCCCGTATTGCGCAGTAAGGAGTTGAGATCCAGTTTAAAAAAATAAAGTTTTTTAAGAAACCTTGGATCATCCAAAGTAGGTGTCGCAGGATGAAGAAGATCCGGTTTTGCGTTGTGTCCAACGATCTTGCCATTCAGATTTTCCTTTCCCGTTTTTGCGATCCAGTTTTTGAAGCTGGTATTGCCGTTTATTTTAAATTTTGATTGAATAGACCACCAGTCGTTCCCGTAAAATTGCTCCTGCCTGATATTGCCACCGCTCATAAGCTCGTCTTTTGCAACGAGGATATTGTTCAGGAAAAAGAAACGACTGTTATCGTATTCATTGGGAATAACGCCAAGCGCATATCCCTTACTGTTATATAACAGGTTGTTGAAGATGTAGCAATCATGGAACTGGCTGCTGTCTTTACTTCCGTTCCACCACAATATGCTTGCTCCATGCTGGGTTATATTCCCATCATTAAAACTGATATTATACCGGAAAATATTGTTGTGCCATGGCGTGGCCCCGCTGAATTGAAAAATACCGTACCCGTAACCTTCATTTTCGTAAGACAGGTTATACTGCACGATGGAATTGGTAACGCCACCATCGAGATCAAAGCCGCCTCCATCCATAGCCCCAGGAACGGTGTGATTCCTGTAAGAAATGCATTGCTGAATAACAACAGAATCACTTTCCCAGGCCCAAATGCCAACAGGTCCGTTTCCTTTTCTCGGCATATCCCATCCGTTATTGGTGGCTACGCAAAATTCAATCAGGACATTACTGGCCAGTCCGACGACGATCCCGTTTCCACTATGATTGTTCAATTCAGTTGGATCTCCCGGGTTATCTTTTGCTTTACAATACCCGATATAAATATGATGATTGCTGGATTGCGGATAATAATTTCCGGTTACTACTATTCCCGCAAAACCATTATTAGTTGCGTTGATATTTTTTAAACTGATTTGAGAGCAATCAGCCACTTCCACTCCTCCTTTTTGAAAACCACTTACATCAATTTGATTAACTGAAATATTTTCCGCATCTGCAAGGAAGAGCCCGCGGCCTGTATTTCCATTTTTGCGCCCGTTACCTTTTACAATAAAATTCCCTACTACTATATAACGACATTTCCTCAACTCGATCCCGTTTCCATTTTCTCCATTAATAATTGCTTTTCCTTTTCCATACGAATTTATTGAGACGGGAGACTCTGCAGTCCCCAAGTCCAGCGAGTCTAATACAAGCGGACCATCGAAATAATCGCCTCCTTTCAGATACACTTCCTCACCTGCATGTAATGAAATCTGATTAATATGCTTTAGTGTTTTCCATGGACGAGCGCTTGTGCCCGGATCATCGTCATTTCCGGATGAACTGATATAATATTTTTTTGAGCTGGTATCAGTCTGAGCAATTAATTCATTAAATATACCGGATGCAGAAATCAGAACTAAGCAAATGAGTAAGTGGATAGGACAAAGTGTTTTTCCGTAAAGCATGTAGCGGGTGCAATGAACAGCCAAACTACTATTTTTTAATTGCCATCCAAGTATTACAATAGAAATTTAGTACCCTGTTTTATAGAAAAATCCAAGGTCAAATTTCTCGGTATCCCACTTTAGAGAGGAAAATTGCTATTCACTACTTATCAACAGGGTAAATGAGAATTAAGCATTTTAATGTAGGTTTGCATTGGACCACAAAATAAAGTACGCCTGTGCGATTAAAGAGCTTAGAAATTAAAGGTTTTAAGAGCTTTCCGGATAAGACCCATATTCATTTTAATGAAGGAGTGACTGGTATCATCGGCCCTAATGGATGCGGTAAAAGCAATATTGTAGACAGTATACGCTGGGTGATTGGTGAGCAGAAAATCAGTCAGCTTCGTTCAGAAAATCTCGAAAGCCTCGTATTCAATGGCTCGAAAAGCCGCTCTGCTTCCGGATTGGCAGAGGTTAGTCTGACTTTCGAAAATACCAAAAACCAGCTTCCCACCGAGTTCAATACGGTCACTATTACGCGTAAATTTTATAAAAGCGGGGAAAGTGAATACCGGCTGAATGACGTTTCCTGCCGTTTGAAAGATATTCAAAATCTCTTCCTGGATACCGGGGTTTCGACAGATAGCTATGCTATCATCGAATTGGGTATGGTGGATGATATTATTAAAGATAAGGACAACAGCCGCCGCCGCATGTTGGAACAGGCTGCAGGAATTTCCATTTATAAAACAAGAAAGAAAGAAGCACGCCAAAAACTTGATGCTACCGAACAGGATCTGGCAAGAATCGAGGATTTGTTATTTGAGATCAATAACCAGTTAAAAACACTCGAGAACCAGGCCAAGAAAGCTGAGAAGTATTATGAGATCAAAAAAGAATATCGTGAACTAAGCATCGAACTGGCAAAAGCCGGGCTGGAAGGATTCAATCTTACCTATAAAGAATTGAATGCACAGTCAGATACAGAAACGGATAATAAAATCAGGATCGAAGCGGAAATTGCACAGCAGGAAGCCGAACTGGAAGAAGAAAAACTTGCTTTTGTTGAAAAAGAAAAAAACCTGCAGGTCATGCAGCAGGCTTTTAATGAATTGGTGCAGGATGTCAAGAATAAAGAAAATGAAAAAAATCTTATTACCCAGAGACTGGATTTCCTGAAGGAAAAAGAAAGCAGCCTGCAGGAATTCTTACTGAAAAGTGAGGGACAGACAAAAGCTTTGGAAGAAAGCATGTCCTTTACAGCGCAGCAGGCCGCTGAGGAAGAAAATAAACTGAGTGGATTACAGGAGCAGCTCGATGCTTTGAAATTGGGTGTTGATGAGGCCCGCCAGGTCTTCGATCAAAAAAAGACAGCCGTTGATGGTTTACGTAGTGAGCATAGCCATGTTCAGCGCAATCAGTTCGAGATAGAAAAGCGCATAGCCGTTGCCGATACATCCATTCAAAACCTGAATGAAAGCATACAACAACTGGAAGAGGAAAAAGAAAACCGCGGAAACCAGATCAGGCAGCTGGAGGAGGAGAAATCAGGCAGGCAGCAGGAACTGGAAATCAGGAATACAGACCTTGGGCAATTGCAGGAACACCATGAGAAAACAAAAGAGCAGATTACGCAGACACAGGAAAAGTGGGAAGAGCTTCGACAGCTGCTGGCCGAAGAAAACCGCAAGCTGGATTCAAGAAAGAACGAATACGATTTGCTGAAAAGCCTGATCGACTCCATGGAGGGCTACCCGGAAAGCGTAAAATTTCTGCATAATAACCCGGAATGGAATCACACCGCGCCGATTTTATCTGATATTATTTATGTCAATGAAGAATATCGGGCTGCTGTCGAAAATGTACTTGATCCTTATCTCAATTACTATGTGGTAAACAATCTGGAAGAAGGGTTGTGTGCTGTTCATTTGCTTGATGAACACAAAAAAGGCAAGGCCAATTTCTTTTTGCTGGATAAATTTTCTTTATTCAGTGAACCAGTACCTGAAGCGCTTCCGGGAACGATACCGGCTATCTCTGTAATAGAAGTTGATGCACAATACCGGCAGCTTGCCGAACACCTGCTGGGCAATGTTTTTATTGCAGAAAACGAGCCTTCTATTGAGTGGTTCAATGTGGCTTCACCGAATGGCGCAGTAGTGCTGGAAAAACATGGTAAATATGTGAAAGGTAAATACTCCCTGACCGGAGGAAGTGTTGGATTGTTTGAAGGGAAAAAGATTGGCCGGGCGAAGAACCTGGAAAAATTAAAGGAGGAAATAACTACGCAGGAATCGATTGTGAACTGGCTGAAGATAGAAATACAGGCTAAGCAGAATGAAATTATCGGATACAATGAACAATTGAAAGAACAGGCCATAAAACAAACGCAGGAAGATATCAACCGGCTCACCAATCATATTTTTTCAATAGAAAACAAAATAGAAAACCTGCACGTTTCACAAAACGCCGCACAGAACAGGATCAGTGACTTGGATCTCACGTTGCAGGAAACCGTTGCCGTAGTTGAGGGCACACGCCAGGAATGGCAGCAACTCCTTCAGCAGATCAACGAACTAAGAGAAAAAATACATGCAGAAGAGCAGGATTTCAGAGCCGCGGAGACCAATTACAATGATTCCCATGCCCGTTATAATGAATTTAACCTTCAGGTAACCCTGCAGCATAGCCGCATCGGGGCTTTGAAGCAGGAACTCGAATTCAAGAATAAACAGCTTGAGGAATTGAATAGCCAAATCGAATCGAATCGTTCTCAGCTCAATCAAACAAAAGATAGCATTACAGAAAACGAACAATCACTCTACGCAACGGACGAAGCGCTTGTTGAATTATTGCATAAAAAAGAGGACGATGAAAGGCGATTGAATGAAGCAGACCAGGCTTATTATCATTTGCGAAACAGATTAAGTGAGAAAGAAAGCGAACTTCGACATAAGACAAAAGAAAAAGAACTGGTTGAACATCTGCTGAGCGAAATAAAGGATAAGACGAACGAACTGAAACTGCAGTTGGCGGGCATGAAAGAACGACTGAATGTCGAGTTCAGGATTAATCTCGATGATATTATCGATCAGCCCAGAACCAGCGAAACTCTTGTTGAAGAATTACAGGAGAAAGCCGACAGGATGAAAAAAAGACTGGAAAACCTGGGAGAAGTTAATCCTACAGCAGTAGAGGCTTTCCAGGAAATGAAAAAGCGTTTTGAGTTTATCACCGAACAAAAAAATGACCTGGTGAACGCAAAGGATAAGCTTTTGCAGACCATACAGGAAGTGGAAGTAACGGCCAACCAGCAGTTCCTCGATACTTTCAATAAAGTGCGTGAACATTTTCAGAAAGTGTTTAAAGCGTTGTTTACCGATGAGGATACTGCCGACCTGATCCTCGAAATGCCCGATAATCTGGCTGAGACAGGAATTGATATCGTGGCTAAACCCAAAGGTAAGCGCCCTTCTTCCATCACGCAGTTAAGCGGAGGCGAAAAAACTTTAACCGCAACAGCATTGTTGTTTGCCATCTATCTGATCAAGCCTGCTCCGTTCTGTATTCTGGATGAAGTTGATGCGCCACTTGATGATGCCAACGTGAGCAAATTCACCAATATGATTCGTCAGTTCAGCGAAAACTCCCAGTTTATTATCGTCACGCATAATAAAATGACGATGAACAGCGTCGATGTCATCTACGGAGTTACTATGCAGGAGCCCGGGGTAAGCAAACTGGTGCCGGTGGATTTCAGGAACCTGAATTGAATGTACAATAAGCAATAGGCAATGAGCAATGTTTAAAGCTTCTGAGTCAAAATTCTTTATTGCATCTTGTCTATTGTTAATTGCCTATTGAACCTACGTCACCATTTTTTGAAAATGATGAATACTGCTCCTACGATCATCATGAATCCCAGGATATGATTCCAGGCGAGTCGTTCATTTTTGAAAAAGAGCAGGGTAAAAATCATGAATACCGTGAGAGTAATTGCTTCCTGAATGGTTTTTAATTCAACCAGGCTAAACGGACCTCCGTCCTCTTTGAAGCCAATCCGGTTGGCAGGTACCTGAAATAAATATTCAAAAAAGGCAAGGCCCCAGCTGATAAGAATCACTGCAAATAAGCCTAAATTTTTTCCCCAGGAAAATTCTTTGAAACGCAGATGACCATACCAGGCCATTGTCATGAAACTATTAGAGATAATCAGAAACACAATTGTTTTTATCCCTTTCATACGATTGCTGATTTATTATTTATCAGAAATTTTTTTTCAGAACTATTGTCTGATCATGATAGGTATGCGCTACCAATCCAGCCGGCCGATATTTCCGTTAGCGCCCGCGAGAAATATTTGCTTCCCATTTTTCGCCTTTCGGCAAACATGGAAACCTGTGGAAGAAATGAGTTTCCAGTTCCTTCCTCCGTCTTCTGAAATATCGACGCCTGATACACCGCAGCAGATAAGTTTATTTTCTGAGAGATATTCCACGCAACTCCGGTATCCATGCGGAGGGGTTTGGGGAATAGTGGTTTGATAAGGAAACAATGTCAGCAACACACAATTGTTATTGGCAGCAGTATCTTTCGCAAAATCGCCTCCTACGATAACCGCTTTTCCGGAACGATCGGGCGCCATGGCAAGAGAATTAGCACCCGTGCTGTTTTGCCCCTGCGCAATGGGTAAAATATGTTTCGCTGTCGACGAAATATAAATTGATGACTGAGTGCCGCCTGAAACAAATATTGGAGCATATGTCTTTGAAAGCAGACAGATATTTGTTCCGCTTGCTGCAAAAAAGGCCTCTCCCTCTGCTGTGTTAATGTCTTTTAATATCGTTGAGATTTTCCAGCTGTTCCCTCCATCATTTGTAAAGGCCATGAATATTTTATGATCGATAGGATCGCCGATAACAACTCCGTACGATCCTGAAAAATTCATTGCATCCAGGAACATTCCTTTGGTGGAATCGGTAAAAACGATTTTCCAGTTCCGACCTCCATCAGTAGTTTTTAAAATATTTGCCGGGCCGTCAATAGCCATAATAATTGCAGTGAGTGAATCAAAGGCTTCAATATCCCTGAAATCTCTTTTCTCGAAATTTTTTACGGTTAACCATTGCCAGCTTTTTCCCCCGTCAACCGATCTGCCTACTGTGCCCTGGCTGCCGCTCACCCAGATGATTTTATCATCGACGGGACAAAGCCCGCGAAAGGAGATTTTGTTATTGTCGGTCAGCAGTTCGATATGTTGTGCTGAAACGGGCCTGCGGCATGCCAAAACGAGAAGAAGTAAAATGGCAGGCTTCATTGGCTATTAATTGGAAGGAAATTGTTTTTTGAATTCCGATAATTCGGTTATTCCCTGTTTCCTCCAGATTTCTTTTCCGTCTTTGTAAATGATGAAAGAAGGAAGGTCTTCGACATTCAATGCTTTCATGACGTCAGTATGAATACCTGCATCTATTTTTACCAGCCTTAGTTGTTTACCCAAATCTTTTTGAAGCTGCTCAACTACCGGTTCCATTTTTTTACAGGGCGGGCACCATTCCGCTCCAAAATCCACCAACGTGTAGCCAACTCCATTAATTTTTGATTTGAATTCATCCATGGTCATTTGTCTGACATCAGGCATACCTTCGAGCGGGAGGGAAGCCATCTTCCATGCTTTGATACCCCCCTGTAATTCATAAACGGTGGCAAATCCGTTGGCCCTCATCCATTTTGCAGCTGCAGAGCTTCTTCCGCCACTGAGGCAATACACATACACAGGTTTTGTTTTTTCAAGATATTTTATCCTGCTCATGAATTGTTCCTGGTTGTTCCAGTCTGCGAGAAATGATTTCTGAATGTGTCCGCTTTGATATTCGCCTGCGGTGCGAACATCAAGTACCTGGGTGTTCGGTTGAGCGATCTGATTTTTAAAATCATCAGGAGTTAATAAAACATTATTTTGTGCATTGCAATAGCAGGAAAAAGATATCAAGACAAGAAACAGGTTTCGCGCCTTCATAGCAAGAGTTTATTAGGTGATGGTCCCGACTGCAAGATTAAAAAAAGTTTTTCAGGAAATAAAATAGTTTGGTCATTCCCCAGCACTAGAGCGGATAAATCTATCTGTTTAGAATTCCATTTTCTCTTCAAGCGGAATTTTTCGGATAAATTCATCGTAATTGGCTTCGTCGTGACTGCTGTATACGCCATAAGCGTCAATGCTGTATCCGGTGATTCCATCATTCGCTTCGATCACATAGAGAATGGCTGAATCCGAAGGGTCAGATTCTCCTTCGAAGCGAAAGGTCCTGATTATTTTTAATTCATTGGGTTGATAAAATTTACCCTTTCCCACGCTGAATCCGTTTGGCGTCAGCAGGAATTCCTTGTCTTGGTTTTTTCGACGCAGTTTTTCCATGACTTGGCTTAACGTAGTCATTTCTGCAGGCTTAATCATAAAAAGCTTTTTAAGTGAATGATAAAGCGGGTAATCGTGAACTCCTCTTTTGAAATTTGATCATGCAGCTTTTAATGAGAACAGGCTCAAACTATGTACCAAGACAAATGATGGAAAAAACTCCTTTACTGTAAAGGGTTTGAAGAAAAAAGAATGCTTAAATAAGTTTTGCCAGCCACATGACGGGGAAATAATTGCTCAGGAAAGAGATTCGTAATTCTTGATTTTATTATAAAGGGTTTTTCTGTCGATTTTAAGAATTTCAGCTGCTTTTGATTTATTGAAATTAACCTGTTTGAGTACATTCATAATGGTATCATATTCTGCCTGGGCGGCCGCATTTTTCAAATCCACTCCTTTGGCTTCACCCGAGTCCATATGAACGTGAGTGGAAACATACGGTTCTTTTGAATAATTCTGCCATTGTAAACCGGCAATTTCCGAAGGCAATACTTTGGTATTGATAGTTCCTGTTGGTGAGAGGAGGGCAGATCGCCTGACGACATTTCTGAGTTCGCGCAGGTTGCCTGGCCAGGAATAATTCAAAAAGGTTTGTATGACATCGTCCTCAAATCCTTCCACTTTCTTATTGAGTTCCTCGTTTGCCTTTTCCAGGAAAAATTTAGCAAATAAAGTGATATCTTCTTTTCGGTTACGCAAGGGCGGTAGTATAATGGAAAATTCGTTGAAACGATGGAACAGATCTTCCCTGAATTTGCCCTGGCGATAAGCATCCTGGAGATTCTCATTCGATGCCACAATAATCCTGACATCCACATCTATTTCCTTATTGTCGCCAACGCGTTTGAATTTTCTTTCCTGGATTACTCTTAATAAAGCCGCCTGAATTTCATAAGAAAGGTTTGCGACTTCGTCTAAAAACAAGGTTCCTTCATTGGCAAGTTCAAAATGTCCCACTTTGTCATTCACTGCGCCTGTAAATGCTCCTTTTACATGCCCGAATAATTCACTTCCTGCAAGTTCATTTGACAAAGTACCGCAGTCCATTGCAATAAACGGTTTGTTTTTTTTGGAACTATGAGCGTGTATTGCCCTCGCAATGACTTCCTTTCCGGTTCCGCTTTCTCCATATAAAATAACACTATAATTCGTTGGCGCGACCAACTCAATTTGTCTGTACAATTCTTTTGTCAGCGGAGAATTCCCTATTACAAAATCATTGTTTTCATCCGCCAATTTATTTTTTGGTACTGAAAATGCTTTAGAGGACTTGGATAACGAATCGGCTGCCTGAGTGGACTGAAGCGCTTTAAGAATGATGTTCAATACTTCATCCGGAACAAGAGGCTTGGTGATATAGTCAAATGCTCCCAGTTTAATAACATCAACTGCAACCTTAATATCTGAATAACCTGTAATGATGATTACTGTTGCAGAAGGATTTATTGATTTAATTTCCTGCAATACATCGCGGCCTTCTTTGTCGCCAAGCCGGAAATCGCATAATACCGCATCGAATTTCCCTTCTTTGAATTTCAGTATTCCTTTGTGTCCGGTATGTGCTGTTTCTGTGTCGAATCCTTTTCTGATTAAAAAACGACTCAGCAGATTACACATGTCCATATCATCATCTATAATAAGTACTCTATTCATGGCATTGTTCCCTGTTTACTAAATTACCTCAAAAAAACGAATATAAATGGTAGGTGTAAACCAATATGCTTCACCCCAACGTCAATTCTTAACCGTGTTTTAATGAATATGCTATGCTACCCCCGATCTATTATTCTAACATAAAATCCTGCCAAAACCCCTGTTTCGGAAAAAAATTTTTTTAAATGGATGAATGAATAAAATTTCGAGATCAATGGGGAAAAAAATACTCATTTGGGAATTTATCAAAAGCCGGGCTATGTGTGATAAATACATTAACCGTACGACATTTTCAATCTCTATTTTTTTAAAAAACATTGGTTCTCCTTCACGGGAAAGGTATTTTTCTTTTATGTCCCTGTTATTTTTTTAATTTCATTGGGCTTTCTTCTTCAATAGTTAGCTGATGAGGATTATTTGGCAGCATTTTTAATGTATGGTACAATATGTCATTAACCTTTTAAAATTTTCAGTATGGGAAATTTATTATACCTGATTGCTGTTATCCTGGTTATTGCATGGGCAATAGGTTTTTTAGGATATCATGCAGGCGGCATTATCCATATCTTATTGGTCATAGCCATTATTGCTGTATTGTTAAAAATTATCCGGGGTTCCGCCGATTAATTTACAATAACGATCCTTTAATTGAGAATTTTCATTCCGTAGCGGTGATACGGCGTAATTTTCTGTCGTAAGCCGGATAAAAGTTTCTATTTGCGCAGAGCGGAGAAAATCACAAAAATTAGTTCAGCTAATTGTTATGTTTACGAATGATAATTGTTATTTAACGATTATCATTGTTTTTTTTATAAATGTGGTACAGCAGTTGCGTTACATTTAAAAATAGTGGACATGGAGTCATCTTTTGTACAAAAAACACCCGGAATAATTCTTGAAAAGCTGAATGATTTATTACTTGCCCTGAATAAGGCAAAACGGCGCTATGAACAGATGGCCTCAACAATCAATAATTTGCAGCTTAGGTATACCGTATTGGGCCTGGCACAGGAAAGCAAGCAATACGCAAATGAGTTGATGTCTCAAATCGAAGTCCTGGGCGGAAACGCAGCAAAAACCCATAGTGGTTCGGATTTTAATTATGAGGGTTTGACTGACAGGAAATCTGGGGAAATGGAAAAAGAACAGTTAAGGGATTGTACAACCAATGAAGATTCACTTATCCAACTATATCGAAAGGTGTTGAATGAACCTTTTTTGTATGAAATGATCCGGAAAATGTTGAAGTATCAGTTAAATGGAATTATGCATTCCTTTTCCAAACTAAAATTATTAAATGCTTCTCTTCAACAGGGATAGATTCAATAATGTTCGATGTCCCGGGTTGGCACTATCACTGAGAAAATTGTATTTCCAATATTCCTTCTGTCCTGATGAATCCTGCCGGGTTTTTATTTCTGGTAAGAGGTTGTTTTTCGGCACTATGAGAGCTGGGGCAGCACATGATCTGTGTAAATGAATTGACCATTACCATTAAACATCTATGAGTCCCGAAATCATTATGTCAGAGCCGCAAAGTTGTCCTGTTGATGAACAGGCGCTTTCGGCTCCTGGTTTCGGGAAATTAATATTTAGTGAGTTCAGGCTGCACTTCATCGATATAGGCCAGAATTCCTCCCTTCAGATTATACAGATTTTTATATCCTGATTTTTCTTCCAGTTCACGGATGGCTTTTGCACTTCTTCCACCAGTCTTGCAATAAATGACAACATCCAGGTCTCTGTCGATTCGCTCTGTCTGATTAGAGACAGTTGATAAAGGAATCAATTCACCTCCGATATTTACGATCCTGTATTCATGAGGTTCTCTCACATCGATCAATTGAAATTTTTTGCCTGTGATTTGCCAATTGTTTAATTCCTTCGCCGTGATTTCCCGTACTGGTTTTTCTTCCACAGCCCTCATACCGCAAAATTGTTCGTAGTCGATCAACGCTGTAATGGTTGGATTTTCGCCATTAATCGGATTGTCCTTCCTTCTTTTGATATTAAATGTCCTGCTTTCAAAATTCAGCGCATCAAAAATGAAAAACCTTCCCGAAAGCGTTTCTCCAACTCCGGTAATGATTTTAATGACTTCAAGGGCCTGCAGGCTTCCGATAATGCCCGGCAATACGCCCAGTACGCCACCTTCTGCGCAACTGGGAACAAGCCCCGGCGGAGGTGGAAGAGGGTAAAGATCTCTGTAGTTCGGGCCTGTTTCTCCCTTTTCATCGGTATAATTGAAAACAGCAACCTGCCCTTCAAATTGAAAAATGGAAGCATAAACATTCGGTTTGTTCAACAGTACCGAAGCATCATTAACAAGATAACGGGTAGGAAAATTATCCGTTCCGTCGGCAATCACATCGTAGTCTTTAATTATTTCCAAGGCATTGGAAGAATTAAGATGGGTATTGTAGATTCTGAATTTTACATGCGGGTTCAATGATTCCAGTCTTCTTTTGGCGGCTTCCACTTTGGGGACTCCTATTTCATTTACGCCAAACAAAACCTGTCGCTGCAGGTTGCTGTCATCCACCACATCAAAATCGACAATTCCAATAGTGCCTATTCCCGCAGCGGCGAGATAGAGCAATACCGGACTTCCAAGGCCACCGGATCCTATAACGAGTACTTTGGATGCTTTTAATTTTTGCTGTGCTTCCATTCCGAATTCCGGAATAATAATATGCCTGTTATAACGGGCCAATTCCTCCCTGCTGAAATTTATATTTTCAAAACTCATGGTTTATTTTTTTATAATCTAATCATCTTCTGGTGAATGTCAGTAGTCAGTAGTCATTGGGTCGATAATCAGCTTACTTTCACTACTTTCCATTGACTACTGGCTAATGACTATTGACCATCGTCATCTCGCAAGATTAATCCTCCTGCAATTGCCGGAACAATACTGATTATGGTGTCGTCTTTAACCAGGGTATTACCCTGTTGCAAATTTCTGACATCATCGTTTCCAATAAAAATATTTACGAAAGAACGCACCCGGCCTTTATCATCCAGTAAATGTTTTTTAAGATCGGGAAAATTAGCTGTCAATTGATGAAGTGTATCCTGAACATTTCCTGCTTTTACTTCCAGTTTTGAGGTGTTATTGGTAAATTTTCTTAATGGGGTTGGAATGATTACTGTTGCCATTTTTTTTATTTTAGTTATGTAAATTGGTAGTCTGCTATTTTTTCTTCATCGAATTGTTCTTTTTCATTCAGTTTCCAGGATCGAATACCGGCAATTTCCCTGTTCATGACTGAAATGATCAAATAAGAAAAATACGGCTGTGCCGCAATACGATCATGTTCGGAAGGTATTGCGGGATGGTTGGGGTGGGAATGATAGATGCCTAACAGCAATAGCTCATTATCCATTGCATATTGTTCTGCTCTCAGATAATCGAGAGGTGAAATTTCAAATCTTCTGGTTTTTTCTCCTTGTTTTGAATTTTCAACCACCAGGATTTCAGTGATGATCCTGTTTTGATTTTCATCTTCCATTCCAAACACAAATCCACAACATTCATCCGGAAATGTGTTGATCGCGTCTTCCGTCATCAATATTCCCGGTTCCGATTCAATGATGATCATGCAATCCAATTTTATTAATGACTTCACAGTATTTGTCTCCGTTGTCGGGCAATACAGTCACTATAATTCCTTCTTCCAGTTTTTCAGCCACACGCATTGCTCCGGCAAGATTTGCAGCAGAAGAAGGGCTCAATAAAAGGCCTTCCTGTTGATGGGCTGCTTTTATTATTTCATAGGCTTCTTCTGTACTGATCTCAAAATTTTCGTCGGCCACTGTATCATCATAAAATGCGGGAACGATGGCCGTTTCCAAATGTTTCCAGCCCTCAAGCCCATGCAATGCAGAATCAGGTTGCATGGAAATGAGTTTTATTCCGGGATTCAATTTTTTTAATCTTCTGCCGGTTCCAATGAAAGTTCCTGTTGTGCCCAACCCGGCCACAAAATGAGTAATGCCGGGGAGCACCTTAAAGAGTTCAGGGGCGGTCGTGTGATAATGCGCTTTCCAGTTATTGTCATTCTTGTACTGATCAGCATAAAAATATTTTGAAGGATCCGAGGCAGCCAGTTCCTTAGCGGCCTGCTGAGCGCCATCGGTGCCTTCATATCTTGAAGTCAGGATCAATGTAGCTCCCAGACTTCTGAGAATTTCCTTTCTTTCTTTCGACGCGTTTTCCGGCAGGCAAAGTGTAACCGGGATTCCGGATAATCTGCCAATATTCGCATAGGCGATACCGGTATTTCCGCTGGTGGCATCCAGCAGGATTTTTTGTTCGCTGATATCTCCTTTTTCAACAGCATCCCGGATAATATTATAACCTGCACGGGCTTTTACACTTCCTGATAACTGCATCCATTCTTTTTTTGCGTAGAGTTGCACATTTTTTTTGTTGAACAGCCTGGTAAAATGGTGCAGAGGGGTATGACCGATTTTTGGTTCAAGCGCCCTGACTCTACTGATCAGTCTTGTCGAAGGATATATATCCGATAAATGTTCCATTAGTAGTATTAAATTAAAAAGCCCCACTTTAGGTGGAGCTTCAAATATTGTTATTATTTATAATCAGCTATAAGAGCTTAATCTCCACCAAAATGAACCCAGCCATTACAACAACAGCAACAACAAGTTTTATATGTGAAGGCCTGATTCATCCGGTTTTAATTACTATATTAACACAAATATAGATTATTTGTTTGAGATTATTGTCATGGGATTGACAATTTGGGGAATGCGGTTTAGCTGGAAACTTATCTTATGATCGGGTCAGCTGTTTTATTGGGAAGTCGACCACCTCGTTGAAAGGTCGACCACTTCGTTGTGAAGTCGACCACTTCGTTGAGAAGTCGACCACCTCATTGGGAAGTCGACCACTTCGTTGAGAAGTTGACCACTTCGTTGAGAGGTCGACCACCTCAATGGGAGGTCGACCACCTCATTGTGAGGTCGACCACTTCTCTTAAAAGCACTTAGAAGCTGGCTTCGGTAGCATAGACCCTGGTATTTCGTATATAAATTTTACCGGTCGTCATTTTATTCCGATTTTTAAATTGTATAAAATTTTATATTAAAGCAACAAAAAGCAACTATGAGAAAAACACTAATTGCAGGGGTCTTTTTTTTGATGATGGGATTCTGCCGGCTCAATGCCCAGAATCTTAGCTATTCGAACTGGAAAACATATTTTGGTGATCCGATTAATGACACCATTGTGTGGCATATTCTCAAAGACACCAGTTTTGTCCTGGGAAAGTCCGGAGATACTTTGGTACTCTCACACTGCCGAATATCTGGAGATACACTGGTGCTCAGTGATTTTGGGGGGATGTATCAATGTCCCCAATCGGATGGAGTGTATCGGGTTTCTATACAGGGGGATAACTTGCATTTTGATCTTGTGACCGATGGCTGTGAAGGCAGGAGCGTGATCAAAGATTTAGTCTGGACCAGAGTCCCCGATGATAACAAAAGCAAAAAAGGCAAGAGTAAATAATCTGCTTTACAACAATTGAAGAAGGGCTTTCCAGAATGTATTGATGCTCGTTAGAATGACAAGGCTACCAATAGCAATAAACACCGCTTTCAATGGTAGCTTGCCGACAAGTCTTGCGGCAATTGGCGCAGCAATCAATCCTCCAAAAATCAGTCCTGCCACGTCTGCCAGGGGTAGGCTTTTAAGGAAGATGAAAAAAGTAATTGAACTGGCGAGCACAACAAAAAATTCGGCCAGGCAAACCGAGCCAATGACATAGCGGGGGCTCCTTCTTTTTGATATCAGGTTGCTTGTCACAAGCGTACCCCAGCCGCCGCCTGCAAATGCATCAAGAAGACCTCCTGTGGTTGCCAGCCACCCTGCCTGCTTTACTTTGTTTCCTATCTTTTTTTTACGATATGCTTTTTTCAGGATATAATAACCAAGATATAAAGTATATATCGAAAGAGGCAATCGAACCCAGCTCGCATATTGCTGACCGAAATAAGCAAGTGCTGCTCCTATAACTGCTCCGATGGCACCTGGAATGACGAGGGTCTTAAATAATTTTTTATTGATATTCCCAAACCGGTGATGACTGTATCCGGATACGCCGCTGGAAAAAACTCTTGCAGCATGCACTCTGCTGCTGACGATGGCCGGATTGACACCGATGGCAAGCAAAAAAGTCGTCGATATTGTACCATAGCCCATTCCTAATGAACCATCTACCATTTGAGCAATGAATCCCGTGAACAACATCATCAGGAAGGATCTTGCATCGATATACTGTGGAATGCTGTTAACAGCTCCCACCAGTTTATTGAAAGGAATATAAGAAAGAATCGCATGCCCCAGGATCATAAAGAAAAAGGCGAATAAGCACCACTTGACTATCTGCTGCCATTTCTTAGCGCCTGGTTTACTCAACTCTTGCAGTGTGATCTGCTTTGCCGCCAGCACTTTCGTGAGTTCATTGAGCTGTTTCACCTTTGAACTGAAATCACCCTGGATATCCTTTCTGATAGCATGCATATTTTCAAGCACACCATCCATTTCTCCGGGAATCATCTCATCAATCTGTTCTTTCAATCTTTTTGCCATGGTGGGCGATTTTCCATTGGTTGAAATGGCAATTTTTAAATTTCCTTTCTTAACAATGGAACTGAGGTAAAAATCGCATAGATCAGGTGTGTCAGCCACATTAATGAGTATGCCCCTTGCTTTCGCATCCTCACGGATATAGGCACTCACTTCTTTTTTATTCACTGCAGCGATGATAATATCAGTGTCATCCATATCGCTGCTTTGATAGGGTCTTTCAATCAGTTCAATATTTTCATTTTTCTCTGCCAGGGATTTGATCTCATCGTGAATTTCCGGTGCTACTAGTCTGACTGAGGTTTGGGGTGCATTTTGAATTACGGTATTCAGTTTTTCCAAACCGACACGGCCCCCACCGATAATGAGCAGCCGAAGGTTTTCTAGTTTCAGGAAAACAGGGAAAAGATTATTTTCTGAAATCGTTTTGTTTTCTTCCTTTAATAACAAAATATTTGATGTACTCTGCTGACTCATTTTTGTTTTACTCCGCTGTCAAATACAATGGTGAAATAATAAAAGCCTCCGATCGTAGGACCTCCAAGGTATTGATAATACCTGGTGTTGAAAATATCTGTAGCTCCAAATTTCAGTGTAGTGTTCATTTTGGGAATGCGATAATTAATCTGGGCGTCTATTGTGCTGTATCCGGGTACCTCACCCTGGGCCAATGGACTGTTCCAGTAAAATTTCGTCTGCCAGTGCCATCCGATATTCACTCCGGTATTCTTAAATATTTCCCTGTTCCCAATGGATAGATTGGTAATCCAGGTCGGAGTATTAAATGCAGGTGTAAAAGCGTCGGACGAGGAGATGCCCGCGATAGCGGCATAACTTGCATTGCCGCTGATTGTAAATTTTTTATAGAAATTGTAAGAAATGCCTAATTCGACGCCCTGGTTGGTTACCGTACTTTTTGAGTTGGTCCACATCTTGTATTTGTTCACCTGCTTTCCACCATTGTAGACATAATAGGCCGTGCTGTCATCCTGCCCGATTATTCCTTTATAAGGCTGTGTGAGATCCAACTGGCCGATAAAATGATCATAGATGCTGAAATAGTAATCGACATCTATGTATAATTTATCATTGAAAAGAATTCCTTTGTATCCAACTTCAAACGAATTGATATGTTCCGGCTGGATATAATCATATATACTTTTTACAAGAAGATCTGATTCCTGAGCTATAGCGGCATTCTGGCTCATGCCGTTATTGACATCCTTGTTCACAGCATTTTTAAAAGAAGTTACTGAAGTGTTGGTGTAGGAATTTTCAAAGGCCTGCAGATGTTCGGAAACAACCCTCAACCCACCTAGTCTGCGCACACCGCCATTATTTACATATGCAAATCCTTCAAACAGGGTAGGGAAGCGGTATCCGTTCTGAAAGGATAACCTGAAGTTCTGTTGTTCTTTGGGAGAATATACGATCGCGATGCGGGGGTTCACCTTGGGATCAAAATACTGCGCTTTATCCACTCTAACGGATGCGGTTATGTGCAATTTGTCGTCAAATAAATTTTTAGCACCCTGAATAAATCCACCATAACTGTAATATGTGAAATTGCTGCTCGCTAGTTTTGGATCTGCAAATGAAGCGGGGTTTACATAATTATTGCCATCGGGTGTAACGATATAATTGCGATAATTTCCCCCGGTTAGAATTTGTATTCCGGGAATAATTCTTGACCAGTCGTACTGGCCTTCCACGTGTACAAAGGCGGATTTCAGGATGAGGGCCGCGCCTACAGTATCCCAGCTATTAATGTGA
>DATJWE010000093.1:0-6972 GCA_035501475.1 Puia sp.
ATAATAATTATTGATCCGGTTATGCAGAATCTTAATCCAACCCAGATTATGCCCTTTGTATTGAACCAGGGCCCAGCCCTTACCTGAAAACGGAATCCGGATATCTTCCTTGCGCAAATACCGGATCGCTGTTTTCTTGTCTGCTTCCACAAAGGAAATTTTTGGAGATATGACGGTGCTTAATGCCAGTTCATGTTCCGGTATGAATTCTTCACTAACTACCTTTCCTGTCAGCACTCCGGCTTTTTTCAGGTATAGTAAGTTTCTCAATAAAGAAAGATCGCTGTTGAAGTGCTCATTCAGCGCATAGATCATGCCGTTATATTTATTGAAACCCATCACCTGATCCGTCCTGAAATATTCTCTTACTAATTCCTTCTCATTCCTGGTTGGTTTTTCAATAGGCTTTTCTTTTATTTTCGGATGCAAAAAATTTCCTCCTCCTTTTTTTTGCAGGCAGGCAATATAAAAACCTTCTCCTTTTAGTTTGTCGGGATAAAAGCGATAGCCATATCCATGATGCCTATCCGAAATGGTTTCCACGATTCCCCAATTATTATCAATGGCCAGTCGCCTGCTTTCGGTTGAAAATTTTTCAAGGATCCAGTCCACCACATCTTCATTTTCATCTTTTGAGTAAGAACAGGTGGAATAAATAAGCACGCCATCTTTTTTGAGTGAAGGCCACGCATCCGCCAGGATCCGCTGTTGACGCAGGCTGCAAAGGTTCACCAGTTCTTTGCTCCATGCTGTAATTGCTTTGGGGTCGCGGCGGAACAGGCCGCTTCCACTGCAAGGAGCATCGATGATGATGACATCGAAATAATTTTCGAGTATTGAAAAATCTTTCGGATCATTATTGGTCACGATAACATTCGATCCTCCCCATTTGATCATATTTTCCTGTAAAATATTTACCCTTGATTTGATCACTTCATTGCTGACCAGCAGGCTTTCTGCAGATATCAGGGATTGTATCAAGGTAGATTTGCCTCCGGGAGCTGCACAGAGATCAAGGATTCGCAGCTGACGAGATAAATCAACAGATTGTTTCAACACCTGTTCCACAAACATGCCTGAAGCCTCCTGAACGTAGTAAAGCCCTCCATGAAAAAATGGATCAAGAGTAAATGAGGGTCGATCCGACAAATAATATCCATATGTCGACCAGGGGATTTTAGCCGGAATTATTTCTGGTGATTCATTCCAGATTAATTGACCATTCTCCTCAGACATTTTTTGCGGATTTACGCGCACCGATACTACCTGTTCACCGGAACTATGAATGTCTTCAAACGACTCCTTCTCGAATCCTTTGATTCCATTCAGCGATGACAATAATTCTTCAGGCAATAATGATGTCAAATCCCTTTAAATTTGGTGAAGCCAAAATTATTCTAAATCATCATTAACCAAAAAAGATGAAACCCCTTCTTTTGATTTTGTTATGTCTCGGTCCCGTTTTCTACAGTTCAGCGCAAACATTTCCCGATAGTGAAAAAGACGGGAAATACGTCACGGTGAATGGCGCAAAATTATGGGTAGTGCTCGTCGGCAAAGGAGAACCGTTGTTCATTATTCCCGGTGGCCCCGGTGGCGCGCATCCATCTTACAGGAGTTTTGATTCACTGGCATCAACGAATATGATTGTTTATTTCGATGCATTTGGTCGGGGGAAATCGGATACGGCAAAAGAGGTAAAAGAATATACGCTTGACCGTGATATTGATGATATCGAAGGCCTTCGGCAGGCGCTGCATTTTGATATGATCAATGTACTTGGACATTCGTATGGTGGACTTGTTGCGCAGGGATATGCAGTCAAATATCCGCAACATCTAAAACACCTTGTGCTGGCCAACACCTTTCACAGTTTCGTGATGTGGCAGGAAAACGATGATAACAGTAATCATGAAATACAAACAAATTATCCGGAAGTCTGGGACAGTCTCATGCTGATCAGGGAAAAAGGATTTGTATCAAGTGATCCAATCCACCAGCGCATTTATGGCAAAGTGCCCTATGGATTTTTGTATGCGTATAATCCGGACAATTTCAGGTCACGTGGCGGGGCAAGACGCTACCAAAATTATCCGAATCCATACAATACGAAATTGTATTACCAGATGGTAGGGAAAGACGGAGATTTCATTGTGGGAAGTGATATCGGGAATTTTGATTATCGCACCAAACTAAAAGATCTCACGATGCCTGTATTGATTTACGGAGGAAGATATGACCGCGTGGCCGTACCCGAAATGATGGTGAAGTACAAAGAATATTGTCCCCAGGCAAAATTTGTGATGTTCGAATACTCAGGTCATAATCCACAGGTCGAAGAGCCGCAGAAATTATTCAGTTTGTTAAATGATTTCTTGGGACATTGATATGTTGAGCCGGGCAGCAGAATATCTATGAGGCTTCTGTTGCGTCGCACACTTGTGCAGTTGGAATCCTATTCAGCAGAAATAGCCCGCAAAGCAATCAAGGCGCAGGGATTCTTTGCGCCTTATCTGGCTCTGCGACTTTGCGTGATTTTTTTATAAATTCCTTATCGTAGTAATCAATTGCTGCAGCACATCTTTTGCATCGCCAAATAGCATGGAAGTTTTTGGACGGAAGAATAACTGGTTTTCTATTCCGGCATATCCCGGTTTCATGCTGCGTTTGTTCACGATCACGGTTTTTGCTAATTCAACTTCGAGGATCGGCATTCCATAAATCGGAGATGAAGGATCTGTTTTCGCAGCGGGATTCACCACATCATTTGCCCCAATTACCAACACAACATCTGTCGTGGAGAATTCATCATTGGCTGTTTCCATCTCCAATAATTTATCGTAACTCACATCCGCTTCTGCAAGCAAGACATTCATATGCCCCGGCATGCGGCCTGCAACGGGATGAATCGCATATTTTACATCAACACCTTTT
The DNA here is from genome assembly GCA_035501475.1 of Puia sp. Taxonomy (GTDB): domain Bacteria; phylum Bacteroidota; class Bacteroidia; order Chitinophagales; family Chitinophagaceae; genus Puia. The sequence goes on from DATJWE010000093.1 coordinate 2,935, forward strand.
TCAACCAGTAATTTCTCCAATTCATGACAGGCATGCTGGGCCTGGGCTACGGCTAATCCATAACCCGGCACGATAATCACTTTCCCTGAATAACACATGATGATGGCTGCTTCGCCCACTGTTATTTCTTTATAAGTTCCCTGCTCCTGTCCTCCCGTTTGTGAAGATTTATTGGCTCCACCCGCTCCAAAAGATCCGATCAATACATTCTTCAATGAGCGGTTCATCGCTTTACACATTAAAATGGTTAATAGTGTACCGGCTGCCCCAACCAGAATTCCTCCGGTCAGCATGGCCTTATTATCATATAAAAAACCTCCGCATGCAGCAGCAACTCCGGTAAAAGAATTGAGCAGCGAAATGACTACCGGCATATCTGCGCCGCCAATAGGCAACACAAAAAGAATCCCGTACAAAAGTGCAAGCGCTACTATTGCATAAAATAAAGGTTTAACCCAGGCCTGGACAATAATTTCAAGTGAGAGGCTTTGTTGGTTGAAATTCAGCGCATAGCTTACCCCATTATTAATATTTAAGAGCAAGTAAACTGCGCTGATGAAAATCACAAGCAGGAAAAAAAGATTAAGAATATGTTGCCCTTTAAAAACAAAATCTTTCACCCGCCCATTCAACTTTCCCCAGGCCACCATGCTTCCTGCGAAAGAAACGGAACCAATAATAAGGCCAAGTAAAATGATCAGGAGCTGACCTCTCGAAACGGTAGTGGAAAAGTCATGATCGAGTAATGCAGACAGCGGGGGATATATCGTGATGCCTCCGGCGACAGAAGGTGTTATCAGGTGATTGAATTCTACTATTGATATCAATGCTGCACATGCGCCGCCCATGCCATTGAATAGACTAACCATTTCGGGCATTGCCGTCATCCTGACTTTTTTCGCCGCCAGAGTTCCGGCAATCAACCCAATCAGCATTCCACCGAAGATCCAACCATAGTTATGCAATTTCTGGCCGTTGTTCTCATACAAAAAAATTGTCCCGATGATTGCAAGAAGCATGCCGCCTGCTGCAATCCGGTTTCCTCTCCTGGCTGTAGCCGGATCAGAAAGCATTTTCAACCCCAATATGAAACTTACCGAAGCAACCAGGTAACAAATTGTAAGCAGGTTTGAAACCATAATCAATTTTCTAAAAGGCAATTAATCTTATAAAACCTATTTTTTCTTTTTAAACATTTCCAACATTCTATCTGTAACAACAAACCCGCCGACAACATTCAAAGTCCCAAGCACCACCGCAAGAAATCCAAGAATCAACGCAGGATAATTATCATTTTCCGCCCTGCCCATCACAATGATTGCCCCGATGATCACCACACCGTGGATCGCATTTGCCCCACTCATGAGCGGAGTATGCAATACACTTGGCACTCGCCCGATTACTTCAATACCAAGAAAAATCATCAGTATAACAATATAGATCATTTGCTGATGCTGGGATATCCAGTGCAATACATTTTGAATCATGAATTGTATTTTAATATTTATTTTGAAAGCAAAGCATTCACTCTTTCATTCACAATTTTTCCGTCGTGGGTAATGCAACAACCTTTTACCAGCTCATCTTCAAAATTCAAATGCAGGTTTCCTTCTTTATCGATGAGCAATTGCAAAAAATTCAGAATATTTTTCCCATATAATTTACTGGCATCATAAGGCAAATCAGCAGCCAAAGCAGAATCTCCGACGATATGGACTCCTTTATGGTTGATGGTTTCATTATTTTTTGTCAGTTCTGTATTTCCTCCCGTCGCAGCCGCAATATCAATAATCACAGATCCGCTTTTCATCGCTTCAATCATATCAGTTGTTACCAATATTGGCGCTTTTTTTCCGGGTATCTGTGCAGTGGTGATTACAATATCTGCTTTGGCAATACTCTCTGCAATTTTTTCTTTTTGCTTTTGCTGGAATTCTGCAGTTTGTTCGACAGCATATCCACCGCCGGAGGATGGATCGGCAGCCCCTTCCACCTCTATGAATTTCCCCCCCAGGCTATGCACTTCTTCTTTTACGGCTGGACGTGTATCAAACACTTCAACTACTGCACCCAGTCTTTTAGCAGTAGCAATAGCCTGCAATCCGGCAACCCCTGCTCCCAACACGAGAATTTTTGCGGGCGGAATACTTCCTGCCGCCGTGATAAACATTGGGAAATAACGGGGAAATATATTCGCAGCCAACAGCACAGCTTTATACCCGGCGATATTCGCCTGGGAACTGAGCACATCCATGCTTTGTGCTCTCGTAGTTCGCGGAAGCATGTCCAAACTAAAGCAAATGATTCGCTGTGCAGCCCATTTATTCATCAATTCAGTGTGATATAGCGGTTGATATACACCAATAATTATTTTGTTCTGAAGACCTGTTGGAATAGTTTCAGGATGAATAAAAAGTAACACATCGGCCTGTTTAACGATTTCATCCATGGATTTGATCAGGCCTCCATCTTTTACATATTCTTCATCGCTGCAATAAGCTTTTGCCCCTGCTCCGGGTTCTATCCACACCTGAATTCCTTTTTTTATTAATACAGTAACGGCTTCAGCCAGTAATGAGACTCTTGATTCAAACGATGGTTCTTTGAGTACGCCAATGATCATAGCTGCAGGTTAACGCCTTAAATTAATAAATATTATTTGTCCTAAAGAAATGAGATATCCAGTTTTTATGCCCATCGGAAAAAATCTTTTTTTACAAGGGATAACGGATTGCAAAATGCTGTTTTCTTCTAAAATCTTCCCTGAAAAAAACCAGGCCAAAGAAAAATAAATCGATTGTCATCAGTAAACGTGGATCATTGTAAATTTCGAGCCAGGCTTCTTCCATCTCCTTACTCCAGTGAATATCGTCGAAAATTATTACGGATAAAGAAGACATATGATTCATCAGCATATTCAGGTATTTTAAAACCGGCTCCTTCCGGTGATTGCCGTCTACATACACAAGATCAAAAGGAGAATGATGAGCAATGACTGATGGCAGCTCATCATCAAAATTTCCCTGTATTAATTTTACATTCTCCAGGGAAAGTGAATCCAAATTTTTTTGAGCACAGACGGCTATTTCTGGCGAGCCTTCAATAGTTATCATTTTTGAATCAGTATTTCCCAGGCTTAGGTAAGAGGCTGATATGCCCAATGAAGTTCCCAATTCCAACATGGTTTGAGGTCGATAGTAGTTGGCGATGCGGAATAACAGTTGCCCCCGTTTTGGAGTAACAGCGCTGCGTTTTGCGATGTCGGCCACAGAGAAATTTTTTGACTGGGGCAGCGCGGACCCGGCTCCAAAATCCTTTATGGCAATTTTCGATTCATCATCCAGTAATTTTTTGCGTAGCTTTTCCACGTCGCTATATGCATAGAAATCACGTTTGTCGTTCAATACATTCTTTATGAAATCAAAAACAAAGGGCGAATGAATACCATGCCCTTTGCTATTCGAAGCAGTGAAATAATGCTGAAGGTATTTTTTTGCTAACTGAAATTTTGAATACAATGGAATTAACTAAGAGATAAACTTTATTGTATCATCCTATGTGTCCCCATGATTCTACTGTGTCTATGTGGTGAAATTTTACCACATAGAATCATAGGCACATAGATGCACATAGAAGTTTCATTTTTTTCTAACCCATAATTGAAAGCTATAGGCATAAACATGTTTGTCGTCTGACGGGAAATCAGTATGCGAAACCATTTCCCATTGTGCCGGGTCCAATGCAGGAAAATAAGCATCTCCATCAATAGTTACAGACACACGGGTCAGATAAATCCTCTCAGCAATAGCAATCGATTCAGCAAAAAGCTGGCCTCCTCCTGCAATGAATGCTTCTTTGCAATCTGTCTTCGCAGCGAGCTCAATCGCTTTTTGCAGGCTGTCGGACACCTGTACTTTATCATTTCCTGGATTCCAGTTTTTTTGATGAGTGATGATAATATTGAAACGCCCTGGCAATAATTGGTTATCGAGCGACTCAAAAGTTTTTCTTCCCATGATGACCGGCATGGCCCAGGTC
>DATJWE010000094.1:0-4556 GCA_035501475.1 Puia sp.
AGCCAAACTCTGGTTTCAAAAACTTTTGATATGAAATCTTTTTATCATTTGCTGCTTTCTTTTTTAGTTGTTGCACTATTCTTCAGTTTTACAAAAAAGACAACTCATCCCACCTGGAAACTAATTTGGAGTGATGAATTCAATTATAATGGCCTGCCCGATTCAACAAAATGGAATTACGATACAGGAGGAGATGGCTGGGGTAACAATGAATTGGAATATTATACTGCAAAAAGAACCGAGAACGCAAGAGTAGAAAATGGGAACCTGGTCATTGAAGCACGTAAAGAAAAATGGGGAAAGTTGAATTACACTTCCGCCCGACTCATTACCAAAGGAAAGGGGGATTGGAAATATGGGCGCATTGAAGTAAGGGCAAAACTTCCAAAAGGGCTGGGTACCTGGCCGGCCATCTGGATGTTGGGGTCAACCACTCCTCTTAAATGGCCCGACGACGGAGAGATCGACATCATGGAGCACGTGGGTTTTGATCCGGGAGTAATTCATGGCTCGATTCATTGTAAAAAATACAATCATGTCATACACACGCAGAAGACAGCTGTGACCACGGTCAGCGACTGCATGGATGCATTTCATGTTTATGCTTTGGAATGGAATCAGGGCATGATCAGCATTTTCGTGGATGATAAAAAATATTTCACATTTACGAATGAGCATAGTGGGTATGATGCCTGGCCATTCAGTCAGCCCATGCACTTACTGTTAAATATCGCTGTCGGCGGGAACTGGGGAGGGCAGAAAGGAGTTGACGATTCTATTTTCCCTCAAAAAATGCTGATTGATTACGTCCGGGTATATCAGTAATAGACGTTGGGTTTTGGGGAAAATTCTAATATTTCCTATTAAGACCCAAAAGAAAAATATTTTCTGTGCCTCCGCGTCTTTGCAAGAAAATATTTGCCGCAGAGTTGCAAAGGCCCAGATAAAAAGCATTCTTTCCAAGAAAAATTAAAAATTGGAGTATCCCCATATTTACTAATTATTTTGTCCCCTTGGCATCCGCCAGGAATTTAGCCAGACCAATATCGGTTAAGGGATGTTTCAATAACCCCAGGATAGATTCTAACGGGCAGGTACATACGTCGGCGCCGGCTTCCGCACATTTCACAATATGCAGGGGATTGCGGATGGAAGCCGCGAGAATTTCAGTTTCAAAACCCTGTATGGCATAAATATTGGCAATCTGTTCGATCAGCTGAACACCATCCCATCCGCTGTCATCAATGCGGCCTATGAATGGAGAAACATAATTGGCACCTGCTTTGGCTGCAAGGATCGCCTGACCCGCAGAGAAGACCAGTGTACAGTTGGTTTTAATATGATTGTCAGAAAACCATTTCAATGCCTTCACTCCATCCTTGATCATCGGCACTTTCACTACGATGTTTGGATGAATAGCTGAAAGTTTCTTGCCCTCCGCAATAATGCCGTCAAGGTCAGTGGATATTACTTCCGCACTCACATCCCCGTTAACCATTTCGGCAATAGTTTTATAATGATTCGTAATCGCCTGCTCTCCTTTAATTCCCTCTTTTGCCATCAGAGATGGATTGGTCGTTACTCCATCGAGAATTCCAAGATCGTTTGCTTCTTTAATCTGAGCCAGGTTGGCCGTATCAATAAAAAACTTCATACTTGCTTACCATAGGAAGGCGAGTACATTCGCCTTCGCAGGATTTTTTTAGAGTTTGAATAAATTAAAAAAGGCAAGTTACTTACATCGCACCGCTACGACCACCTACCCTTGCTGCCTTCCGGCCCTGGGGGGATTCAGCAGGAGCTGGTCGTATAAGACTTGCCCGACGCAAAGATAAGAAACTGGCTGAATCAACAATCAACAATTGACAATTGATAATAAGCAATAGTCAATTGTTAATCTGAAATCTTATCTGATTAAAGGCTTATTTAATTCTTGATTTACTGTCAATGAGTTTGTAGCATTTTACGATTCGTTATTGTCGATCGCCTATTGCCTATTGCTTATTACCTATTACCTGTTCACCAATGAATTCAATTTTGCAATGCCCACCAGCTGATCCGACCGTCCGCCCATTTGCCGGTAATAGACCAGAATCATATAAGAATTTTCCGTATCAAAATTGTTGCCCTCTGTAAAATCAAATGAAGGAATTTTATTTGCAGTACTGTCTTTTTCAACTGTGACATAAGCATAATTATAATATCCCTGTTTCAGGAACAGATGAGTTTCATAAATGCCCTTCTCTGCATTATAATTCATTCTGGTCGCATCGGACAATGCATAATCAGTAAACTTTCCCAAAATGTAAAGGTCCTTATCGCTGAATGGAATTTTTTCAGGAGGAACAAAGGTGAAAGTGACCGTCGCATAATCAGTTTCCCAGAGCGGATTGACGTTGTCTGTTGTCTGAATAAAAAAAAGACCATTGATGTCATTATAAAAATAATAGGGTTGACGGGATCTGTCGAAATCCGGTTTCACAAAAATGGATGTCGAGGCCTTCTGATAATCGGCATGGTCGACACGATCGCTCTGAAAGCGGAAACTCTCCAAATCCACCCATCTCCATTGTTTGCCTGCTGGGAAAACCGGGTTATCATCGCTGGTGTACTGAAAGGTACTGCCCGTATAAAAAGAAGGCTGAAGATTGGTGATTGCATTGTCCCACCGTTGATTTTGTAACAATACTACTTTGATTTGCTGAAAAGGATTCATCAGCGTGAGGTTCTTTGTATTTACGGTGAACTGTATCTTCTGGTGAGTGTACGAAATTTGCGGATTGAAAGGCTGAAAAATCTGCGCCCCGATATTCACTTCATTTTCAGCGACGAGAAACCTGCGGGTAAAAACAAGTTTGGATGTATCTCCATCAAGATACACTTTCAAAATATAGTTACCGGAACGTGAGGGCACGCAATTGACGTCTGGAATGATGGCCTGGTAATGCGTATATTTAGTCAGTGCGATTGAAGAGAAATGATAAAAGCTGATCCGTGTTTGCGAAAACCCACGGATATAATCAAACTGGCTGATCAGGGCCGGAGTCCAGTCGGCATTACATAATTGGTAGGTATAATAATAATTCTTGACATCTGCATCAAGATCATCGAAGAGCAGTTCCAACCTGTCATTGCTGTTTAACCGAAGAATAGGGTATTCCAACTGGTTGCCATAAACAAATAACTGCGGGGTTTTTATATTTCCGGAATAAACTGAATCCGGAGATTGCCCAAAACAAACAGTGCAAATGAAAAAGGAGAAACAGAAGAAGTGAGACTTCATGAATACAGGGATTGATTGAAAAATTAGCAAATTTGAGTGCCATAACAGGTTGCTGAGTAAATGGATCCGTACACTGCTGATCGACCCAGTTCCATCAGACTACAAAATAAATATAAAAAAGGAAAAACTTTTATGAAATCGATCCTAAGTCTATTTTTGATTGTTAAATTCGATTATTGAACACTGCTGCCTTTATAGCAAAACGCATCGCCTTTAACCGGCAACAATCCTTTTCCCGATTCATCATTCGGTTAGCCATTGCCGCGACCACGATCAGCGTCACCGCCATGCTGCTCACCATCGCCTTTACCAACGGTTTCCAATATGCGATCGCACAGAAGATGTTCAGCTTCTCGGGGCATATCCACGTGCAGCACTTTGAACCCAACAGGGTCGATATCGCGGAAGAATTGCCTATCGCAAAAAACGACACCGTATTACATCTGCTCGAATCCAATAAAAATGTCAAAACCGTACAGGCCTACGCGACCAAATATGCTGTCATCAAAGGTCCAGAAAGCTTTGAAGGTGTGCTCTTAAAAGGAGTAGAAAAAAATTATGATTTTAAAAATCTGGATGGATTTCTGAAAAGCGGAAGTTGGATTCATTTTCCTGACAGCGGGTACAGTAATGAAATCAATCTTTCCACCTATACTGCCAATCAACTGAAATTGCATGTCAACGACAAAGTGATCATTTATTTTATCCAGCCAGATGGTTCACGCAGGGCAAGACCAATGACGGTAGCCGGTATTTTCAAAACGGGAGTTGAAGATTATGATAAGCTGAATGCCATTGGAGACCTGAGACTCATCCAGCGATTAAATAACTGGAATGAAAATGAAATCGGAGGATACGAAGTTTTCCTGAATGATTACCGGCTGATAGACACAACCAATAACAGCATTTTTGCCGAGCTTCCAAATACCTGGAACAGCCGGTCTGTTAAAGACATTTATGCAAATATCTTCGACTGGCTTAACCTGCAGAATACAACCATTGCCATCGTTCTTGCCATCATGATTATCGTGGCGGTACTCAACCTGGTTACCTGCCTGATCATTCTGCTGCTGGAACGCACACAAATGATTGGCGTATTGAAAGCCATGGGTGATCCAAATCTTTCTATTCAACGCATCTTCCTATATCATGGAGCAATCATTACAGTAAGCGGCATCGTGTTGGGAAATTTCCTGGGGCTTCTTCTGTACTGGCTGCAGCAACGATATGGTTTCATTACTTTACCTGAAGATGCTTATTTTATTTCTATAGC
>DATJWE010000095.1:0-6401 GCA_035501475.1 Puia sp.
ACAATGGTCATATCGGTTTCAATGAACCCGGAGCGAGTTTATTTTCAAAGACGAGGCTGGTTCCATTGGACAATTCCACGCGCATTGCGAACGCTCATGAATTCCAGAATATTTCTAAAGTCCCGAGGCTGGCCATTACAATGGGGATTTCAACAATTCTCAAAGCGAAAAGAATTCTTTTGATGGCCTGGGGACAGATCAAAGCTCCGGTTATTCAAAAAGCGGTCGAGGGAAATGCGACTGAACAGGTCCCCGCTTCTTTACTGCAGCAACACAATGACTGCTTATTCGTAACAGATGAGCTGGCAGCTTCAGAGCTAACCCGGTTTAAGTCGCCCTGGTTAACGGGTGATTGTGAATGGACGCCTGAAATCGTAAGAAAAGCGGTTGTAAATACCGCGTTGAAATTGGGCAAACCGGTATTGAGTCTGACCAACAGCGATTATAACGATAACGGGTTGAGTGATCTTCTTGTAGAAAAAGGAGACGCTTATGAAATCAACCTGCAGGTATTTTATATGCTCAGGGACAGCATTACGGGATGGCCTGGTGGAAAAAATCTTCCTCTCCCCAATCCACCAGAAAGAATGAGTCCCTATCCGAAAAGATGTTTGATATTTTCGCCGCATCCGGATGATGATATCATTTCAATGGGAGGCACATTCATGCGACTGCATGACCAGGGACATGACGTACATGTGGGATACCAGACTTCAGGAAATATTGCAGTTACAGATGAATTTGTTACACGTTTCCTGGATTTTGCGGTGGGATTTGAAGCGCTGGTAGGCATTGACAATAAAAAATCATCCGGGATTTTACAGGATGCAACAGATTTTCTGAAGAATAAGAAAGATACGCAGATGGATACCTCAGAGATCCGCAAAATCAAAGGGCTTATCAGGATGTGCGAAGCCAGAGCCACCTGTCATTATGTAGGACTCGAGGATACGAACATTCATTTTTTGGATCTCCCATTTTATGAAACCGGCACTATCGAAAAAAAACCAATGGGTGAGGAGGACGTCCGGATCACCATGGACCTTCTTAAAAAAATCAAACCGCACCAGGTGTATTGTGCAGGCGACCTGGCTGACCCCCATGGTACACATAAAGTTTGCCTGGATATTGTATTTGAATCAATGCGCCGGTTAAAAGCCGCGGGCGAAAGCTGGGTAAAAGATTGCTGGGTCTGGTTATACAAAGGAGCCTGGCAGGAATGGGATGTGAGTGAAATTGAAATGGCTATCCCTATGAGCCCCGGACAGGTTATGAAAAAAAGATTCGGAATCTTTATTCATCAGTCACAAAAAGATATGGTCCCCTTCCAGGGCACCGACAGTCGGGAATTCTGGCAAAGAGCCGAAGACCGGAATACTCATACCGCCGAGCTATATGCGCAATTGGGACTCACTAAATATGCTGCCATGGAAGCTTTTGTAAGATGGCATTATTAAACAAACTTTATGATGCGTCATTTCCTTGCCGGGAAATAAATGGTTATTTTGCAGGATCAATGACTATAAAAGTAACTAGGTATCCAAATTACAAAAGGCAATGACGCAGATGGTGCTTAAAGATAATTCCTACAGGGAAAAATGGCAATTTGCCTGGCAATCGACTGTTTTCAAAAGAAGCTTCATTGCAGGATCTATTTTACTTATCACGCTTCTGTCTTTTTTCCCATTTTTTTTCCAGCTCATTGAGAGGCGTAATGGAATCGTGCTGAATGACTGGCTGCTGAACCGGATTCCTGCCCGCGATGTATCATCATTCATTTTCATTATTCTTGGCGCAGCAGTGATTACAATTATCGTGAGAGGGGTGCAAAACCCGGATTTGCTTATTCAGCTGATATGGGCTTCCGTTCTGATTTACCTTTTGCGTACCATAACATTGACTCTTGTCGCGCTCAATCCTCCGGTCAATCTGATCCCGCTGGACGACACACTGAGCAATTTGTTTTATGGAAAAATCTCCGTAACAAAAGATCTTTTTTTCTCAGGCCACACAGCAAGTATCTTTTTGTTGTCCCTCCTACTGAGAAAAAAAACAGATAAACTCATTGCGCTGATAGCAACTGTGGTTATGATCATATTATTATTGATCCAGCACGTTCATTATACGATCGATATTCTGGGTGCGATTTTCTTTTCGTATTTAACGTATCTGCCAATAAAAAAATTTGTTCCTCAGGTGGAAGGACGACTATAAGTATTTTGCAAAACCTGATCAGAAAGCTTCTCCCAACTGAAAGTAAAACCCATGTGAACCATGCCCGATACCATAATCGAGTCGAAGGTTGAGTCTCTCTGACTTACTCAGCGCAAAACGAATTCCCGCCCCGTAGGTATATTTGAGGCTCTCAAAATTAAATTCCCCCCATTTGCTGGTCACATTTCCCAAATCTCCAAACACAACGCAACCCAATCGCCAGAAAAGAGGAATTCTGTATTCTGACTGCAATACATACAGGTTCTGATCACGATAACGGCCGCTATAATATCCTCTCATGCTATTGGCTCCTCCCAGGGAAGCCAGACTTCGAAGGGGCACTTCTCCAATATTAAAATAACCAAATGCCTGAACAGCAAGTACCTGCTGCTTATACAATCTCCAAAATTTCCGAAGATCAATTACATAATTGGTATATCGGTATGTTGACCCGAGAATATTATCAAAGTGATCAAAATGAAACTGGAGCATCATACCACGGTCAGGCGCAAACGCATTATTGCGGTTATCATAAGTAAAACTCAGGCCCAGTCCGGAAGCAGCATAACCATACCTGCCCAATATCTGCTCCTTGTCGAACAAGCCCCCTGCCTGGTACTGCACATTCCAGACCTTTTGAAATTCGTATAATAAACCGATAAAGAACTTATTGCCAATGAGCCGCTGCGGATGCAGGTATACGTAAAACTGCTGATAGGAATAAGATTCTTCATTACTGTCTGGCGTTTCACTACCCAATCCCCAAAATTTATCAGGAAAATAACTGTAGGACACCTGTTGGCTGAGAATATATTTTTCGCGGGGAAAATAAATGGAACCATTTATTGCTGCAACAAACTGGTTTCTCAATGTATATAAGCTTAATGCCTGGAGGTTGGATGTACGTGTAACCGTGTCTGTTGGAGATTTTAAATGGAAAGTGCCGGAAAAGGCAATTCCGAAAGACCAGTCTGTTTCGATTGAACGGGCAACGATTGGCAATACAAGAAAACGATGTTTCTTTGCAAGGCTGTCCTTCTGTGCATATATACAAAAAGGTAGAAATACTGAAAAAGCAAAGGAAAGAACGGTCAAATACAATCGGCACCTAAAGTCAAAGAAAGTGATATGTTTATGAATTTTAATTATTTTCAATAAAATCAAGACAAATTAACAGGTATTTTTTAATTTTATTACTTTTGGAAATAATCTAAACTTTATAATTACTTAAAATTAACTTCATTTACTTGGCAAGGGCTCTGAGCGGAATGGTAAATTCATTCCGGTAGCAGAGGTTAAAGCTATCACGATTATGAAAAAACTGCAATGTCCGGATTTTATTTTAGGTGAAAAATTGACCCCAGAACAGCTAGCATTTTTTGATAAGAATGGTGTGATTATTTTCAGGAACGTGTTGAAGAAAGAAACAGTTAATTTTTTCATCGAAGAAGTCAACAGGATTGAAAAGCAATGGCTTGATGAAGGTATTGAGAAAGTTAATGGCGTTCCTTTTAAGTTCGGAAAAGACGAAAACAATAAAAAAATTATTCAACGACTCTGTTTTTTGTCCCTCTATAGTCCGGCTTTACATGAATTTTTGCAGGAGCCGCGCATACAGGCTGTGGTTGAATTCCTGCAACCCTATGATGGACGTATTGCTGAAAATGAAAAAGACGGACTGATTCTTAATCATTATGTTCGTACGCCTGAAAGTAATTTTTCACAAATGGGATGGCATACAGACAGCCCGAGAGATTTGTTCCTGGGCCAGCGCATAATGCCGATGCTTAATGTGGGAATTCACCTCGACGATTGTCCTTTTGAGAATGGCGGCCTTCGCGTATTGCCGGGGACACATAAACAGGGCGTGCTAAGACTTCTGTTCAGAAAAAAATATTTTATTGATAATAACCCCGACGAAAAAGAAGTGGGCTTTGATATCAAAGCTGGTGATCTGACCATTCATGACGGACGTATCTGGCATCGGGCACAACAATCCCCTCATCTCGGGGCTGCCAGCAGACGTCGTGTAATGTATATTCCCGTTATAACGGGTAAGTATATGCCCAAACATGCAAAAAGTAAAACTCCTTTTTATCACCGGTTCGCATCCAAAGTGCAGAACTAAACAGATCACCCGGAAGATTTAAATATAAGGAGTGTCTCAATTTGAATTTTTCACCACAACTTGCCCCGCTCTCTGCGGGATAGATACATAGTCACAAAGATTCACATAGAATAACTCAATAAGGAATGTCTATGTGTCCCTATGATCCTATGTGCCTATTGTGGTTATTTTATTTCAAATCGAAACACTACCTAAATATCATGTTTTAACGAATGGCTCATTCTATCATTTCATTGTACAGTATTGCTGTACCTTGCAATTAAATTATCATCTTCTTTCATGACGTATGCTCTCATCACCGGTGCCAGTAAAGGCATCGGCAAAGCAATTGCAGAAGGACTGGCCAAACGCGGATATCATGTCCTGTTAGTTGCCCGTTCTGAAGATCTGTTGAAAGGCGAAGCAAAAAGATTAGCCGAAACCTACTCGATCAGTACAGATTATTATGCTACCGATCTTTCTTCGACAGAAGCTGCAGAGAATATTTATAACTGGTGCAGAAATAAAAATTATGAAATCAATATCCTGGTGAATAATGCGGGATATGGATTGAGTGGTTCAATGGAAAAATATACGGTTGGAGATAATATCAATATGATGCAGTTGAATATGATCACTCCTGTTTCACTCTGTCGTCTATTTCTACCCATGCTGCGACAGCAAAATCAATCCTATATTCTGAATATCGCGAGTTCCGCAGCTTACCAGGCAGTTCCATGGTTGACTATCTATTCAGCTACCAAGTCATTTATATTAAGTTTCAGCAGGGGTTTAAAACAAGAGCTTAGGGGAAGCAGCGTTTCGATCACCTGCATCAGCCCCGGGTCTACGGATACAGATTTTGCAAGCCGGGCAAACATTGGCCCAAAAGGCCTGAAAGCAGCCGAGAAATTCAATATGACTGCTGAATCAGTTGCTGAGATCGCAATAAATGCCATGCTTAAACGAAAAACCGAAGTAATTACCGGCTTTGTAAATAAACTGGGGGCTTTCATGGCCTGGCTACTGCCCAAATCACTTGTTGAGAAAACTGCAATGAAAATTTATGAACCCTGAAACAGGTCATAAATGAAAATTAATGCTCCTTATTTGTGATAAAACTTGTTAAATAAGCAATAATTCACCCTTTTACCCTGTTATTATGTTATATTTGTAGACTAAAATCCAATAACTATGACCGTTTTGCCTGCCTTTATTCGCTCTTCACAATCCCCTCTCAATATCAGGATTGAGCTCGTGGATGAATCCGGAAATCATTTCGATCCAAAAGAAATAAAAGAAGTGGATTATCTCTCCCGCTTTCTGAACAAGTGCGTGGTGAATAAGGTTTACCAGCAAATGATTGCAGATAAAAAAACCGGAACAATTGAAGTTTACCAGGATAAAATAGTAGTCAGGGAAAATTAAATTTATCGTTCGCACCGGATAACAGGCGATCCTCTCCGCTTTCATTTCCTCATTTCAGCCGATATCTCTCTTCTAAAATTGCATTTGAATTTTGTTTATCAAACCTGGTTTGACAAAACGCTTTTCATTTTAACGGTATTTTGACATATCGCATGCAACACTCCGTATATAAGCTCGTTTTTCTTTCTTAGGAAATTCTCCGGATCCTTTGATTCCCTCCTCCCTATTGGATTTTTCTATATCAGTCTAAAATTGCTATTATGAATACCCGCGCTGACCGGAGGAGGCAATCGCAACTCGTATTGCTGATCCTGTTGTTTTCCATTCTACTGGACAGATTATGCATATCCAGGATAGCTCCCCGGCTTTCGGGGTTAATAGGACTGAATCCCATTCCTGTTGTTTTCGGAGTTCCTGTTAACCTGCCCATCACATTAGGGCTGATTCCGATTTTAGTAACCTTCGTCGTTTTTTATTCGATCCTGATTTTTCCTTACCGGCATTCGCACGAAGCCCCGGCGCGGGAACAAATGAAACAAAAAATGCGCAGGGTTTTTGTTGGTATTCTTTCCATACCAATATGTACAATAGTAAGCGGCATTGTTTATCTGCTGATCCATGATCATTTATCCAGAGCCTTTCGAAATGGAAT
>DATJWE010000096.1:0-10190 GCA_035501475.1 Puia sp.
TATAAATTAGACAGCCCGCCCGTTATTGTCCATTTTTTATTGGGAGCTTTTCTTGCCGTCTGTGCAGCCTGGATGTGCAATATCTTTTACAAGATCAGCATTCATTCGGTCGCCATGGGAGGTTTGCTGATGTTTTTCCTTTTATTTTCTTTCCACGACAGTTATGCTTCGGGAGTTTACCTTTCATTGGCTACCCTGATCGCCGGTTTGGTTTGCACCTCCCGTTTTATTGTTTCTGATCATAGCGCTTTCGATATTTATACAGGACTCCTGACGGGCATGCTCACCCAATTTATCGCCTGGCAATTTTAAAACTTATCGGCAACAGACAGAAAAGGAAAAGCCCAATCATAGGGTACGAACCTAAATTGAGCTTTTTCACCTTCAAACCATCTGAAGTTTACGTCCGAGCTAACTGTTAAGTATCTTCGATTTTGTCAGGTATTTTTTTGTAGGGTGATAAATAAAGAGACAGGATCCATCCTTAATCGCATCGATGATTTCCTCTGTTTCATCGTAAGGAACTGCCGGGCAGCCAAAGCTTCTTCCGTTGAACGGGTTGGATTGGAGAAAATCTTCTCCCACATAATGCGATCCATGTACCACAATGCTCCGCCCATAGGCTCTGTTATTGAATCCTTTTTCAAGACCACGAATTTTCAAAGCCAGTCCGTGATCTCCATAATAAGTATTTTCCGTTATGTAAAAACCAAGGCTGCTTTTATGCGATCTTTTATTATTGGAAAATGAATTGGCAAACTCACCGCCCGATCCTCGTCCATGAGCAACATAGGTATTGATCAGTACTTTTTGCTCTGCCAGATCAATAATGTATAGACGCTTATTACGTGAAGACTGGCTGAAATCGCAGATAGAAATTACATTGCTCCTGTTCAGCAAATGATGCTGCAATAAGTAGACGTATCCTTTATAAGCATATTCAAATGCTTTTTTGCTTAATCCTGCATTTTCGAGATCAATCTGGTTGTATAAACAGGTCGCTTCTTCTTCTAAAGTAGCAGAGAAAGAAACACTGGAATGAGAAACTGGAAGATGATGTCTGGCCTTGGCTTTGTGGCCGGTCCCGGCATATACTATGGGTGACAAAAATAATAAAAGGACAACGCCGGATAAGGATATCGGATTTGGGGTACGCATGGGCTAATGGTTTTTCAAAAATCGTTTTATTAAACGACTGATAAGCTAAAATATTATTCAAAAATTAGTTATGCAAGTCCGGTTTAAAATTTTTTTTATTGTATGAAAATTTTATTTTTTTGATGAACCAAAGGGTTAATTACTAAGTATTTTACACACGTAAAATTGCAGTCCGCCAATGACCATTCCTATCAGCCACTAATTTGCTGTTTATTTTTAATTGATTTTGGAGACGCCGAATTCATTTACATAAATTCTCACTACCAGAATAAAAAGAGAGATAAGTATGGGGCCGAATATCAGGCCGATGAAGCCAAATAAACTTATTCCGATGATCACGCCGAATGCTGTAATCAGGGGGTGTACATCTCCGATTTTTTTCTGCAGCCAGAATCGAAAAACGCTATCGATTGTACTGATCACGCCAAAACCATAAGCGAGCATGATAACCCCTTTTATATTCATCCCTCCTGCAAAGAACAGTATGGCGACCGGCACATAGGCGATCGATGCGCCAACGACAGGCAACATCGATGCGATACAGGTTGCAATAAACCAGAATATCGGCTCATCCACACCCAAAATCAGATAGGCTATCAATCCCAAAATTCCCTGGAACAATGCAATCAGGGGAATACCGATCGCATTTGAATAGACAAGATCATTTGTTTCCTTGCGCAGCAACATCACGTTCTCGTTTTTCATGGGTATCCAGTCGATCAGCCAGGATTCCATTTTTCTTCCGTTGATCAACATAAAATATAAAATGAAATAGGCAAAAACGATGGTCACGATGCTATTAAAAGTAGCTCCCAGTATTCTCGGTAACCTTTCTGCACTCCAGGATGCGAGCTGCTTCATGTTATCGGAGGAGATGATTTCAACGTTATACTTTTTTTCGTATGTGCGGATGAATTGTTCTACTGTATTTAATACATCTGATGAATGCTGTATGGCAAAATTGATTTTGGACGACAGCATATTGATCAGCATGACAATCGGAAGTAAAATGATAAGGAAAGAAGCAAACATCAATAGCACTGCAGCCAGGGATTTTTTCCATTTGTACCTGCCTGTTAAAATATACATCCATTTTTTCAGCAGTACAAACAAGGTATAGGCGCCCAATGCGGCGGGAATAAACGATTCGAGCTGCCTGAACAGAAGAACTCCTAAAAGTATGATGGATGCTAAAAATAATATTTGGCGAATGGTATTGTTGGGTATATAATCCATATTGGTTGAAAAAATGATACTAAAAATAATTAATTAAGCTTAAAACTCGCCTACCTTCGATGAACTGCCTCATTTACTGGTTCAATCCAACAAAGATGAAAACTCTTTTGCTGATTCGCCACGCCAAAAGCAGTTGGGACGATCCCGGACTGAAGGATTTTGATCGCGTCCTCACTGACCGAGGCAAAAAAAATGCTCCGGTAATGGCAAAGAGGCTGATTAAACGGAAAGCCCGTATTAATCTTTTTGTTTCAAGCCCGGCAAAAAGGGCTAAATCAACCGCCGAATTATTTATGAAAGAATTTGGAAAGAATAAACGGGAGTTGCTGTTGGTCCCCCAGCTGTACAATGCCGGAGAGGAAGATTTTTATACTGTAATATCCGGGCTGGATGATGAATATGTTCATGTTGCTGTCTTTTCTCATAATCCGGGTATTACGGATTTTGCGAATGAATTGACCGGAGTGAGAGTAGACAATATTCCGACCTGCGGCATTTTTGCCATATCAATTGAAACTGAAAAATGGAATCAATTCAGGAATATGAAAAAAGAGTTTTTATTCTTCGATTATCCCAAATCAACAGAGGATAAATAATTTGTTTCGGTTATAGGTCTCAGTTATAATTTTTCGTTCTTTTTTTATCAATCCTATTCATCAGTTCTTCAATCGCAGGAGATAACAAATCCGCGCCAGACCGGTTGAAAGGTACAAACGGGAATTTTTTTGCCAAATCGAGACTTTCCTGAAGCAGGAACTCATCCTGCTTCACCCTGTATGCTACCTTCTTCTCAAAAAGGTATTCTGCCAGGTATTGCTGTTCGGGCTGGCCGGGAGTGGGGATCATGATACTTTTCTTTCCTAATACAACCAGATCCATCACTGTGCTATATCCCGAACGGCTGATGACCCATTCAGATTGACATAATGCCCGGTTTAACTCAACGGATGCAAGATGGTTGTAAATCAGAATATTGGAAGAGTGAGTCGGAACTTCAACCTGGCCCGGGAGACCTCTTACCACGATAACGGTACCCTTATAGTTTTTTAGTTGTTCGAGAACTCTGTCTTCAAAAACAGTGCGTTGGGGTTCGGGACCTGATAAAATCACGATCAGATCTTTAGTAATCCGTTCATCGTTTAATATCTTAAACCTGCTCAACAGCCCAATGAATTTTACAGGAATCTGCGGCGGATTATCCGGATGTCCCAACTTTCCGGAAAGCACATCGCCCTCGGCAAAATCCGGAACCCAGCAAAGCGAAAACCTGTTGATGAACCGGTAATTCAATCTCAACAATCTTTTTGCGATTAATTTTCCAAATGGCGCTTCAATATGAAGCTGATGTGTGATGAAAATCGATGTGATTCGGGATGAATAAAGTCCATAGCGATTATCTGAAATCAGGGCATCTGGTTTCTCCCTGGAAATCAAATCATCCAGCCATTTTTTTTCCCGCCTGATTTGGATCAATATTTTAGGGGCCTGGGAGATTATCCTGAAAAGGTTAAACCGGCTGGCCCTGCTATAACTGATCCGATAGCCGGGTAATTCAAGCATCCGCACGCCAGGAAATTCCTGCTCCAATAAGTGCTTTGTCTGACCCGAGGATGCAATAATAATTTCACACCCTGCGTTCAAAAGTTGATTAATTATTGGAATACAACGCGTTGCATGACCAAGGCCCCAGTCCAGCGGTGCAATCAAAATCCTGGAGCTTTTTTTTGGCAGCATAAAAAATCTAAAAAACTTAAAAAATAGGAACAAAATTTGATGTACAAATTAGTCTAAATTCGTAAGACTAAGCCCATGAATAAACCAAGGCAGCTATTGTTTTTTCTGATTATAATTATTAGCATTGTAACAATAAGTTGCAGTTCAGGGAACCACATTGGGGGAACGAGCAAGAAGTGTGGTTGCGGTTTAAATAAAGGTATGGTTGGCTATTAAAATCTAATAATAAATGAAAACTTCTGACAGAGATTTGCTTGTTCTCGTGAAAGACGAATTCGCCACTGAACAATTCATGGAACAGGAGCTCGAACAACTAAACAGCCTGCTTTTTCACTTCGAAACCATCGACAAATTTTGCGTTTCCCACGAAGTCTTTGATATGAACAAATACAAAACGATCCGGAAACCGGTTTTGATTCAACGTATCGCCAGGCAACAGGTGCTTAGGCCTTTTCAGTTTCTCTACAATAAGAATTAATCGGAAAAATTTCTCAGCTATTCAGCATTAGTGGCATCACCAGCATCATCAATTCTTCATTTTCATCCTGTTCAATTGGTTTTATAATTCCTGCTTTGGTTGGCGTTGACAGCTCTATTTTTATTTCTTCGGAATCTGTAGCGCTAAGCATTTCTATCAGGAATCTGGCATTAAATGCAATGGCAAGGTCTTCTCCATCATATTGACATTTCATTCTTTCGTTTCCTTCAAAAGAAAAGTCAACATCCTGTGCCGCTAGTTGCAATTCACTACCCTGTATATTCAATACCACCTGGTTTGTGCTCTTGTTGCTGAAAATACTTACCCGGCGAAGGGCGCCCTGGAAATCATTGCGATTGAGCGTTAGTTTATAAGGATTGTCAACAGGAATCACTACTTTATAATCCGGGAATCTCGCATCAATCAACCGACAACTCATCCGCATGGTTCCATGTTGTATAAAAAGATGATTGCTGTTATAATTGACTGTAACCGTATCCTCAGCTGCAGGTATGGCTGATTTCAGCAGGTTCAGCGGTTTCTTGGGAACAATTAAAGATTCTGTCTTCGGGCAACTGACCTCTTTCCGTTTATAACGTACAAGTCTATGCGCATCCGTAGCCACGAATTGCAATCCTTTTTTATCCATTTCGAAATAAACGCCGGTCATGGCAGGCCTCAGGTCATCACTGCTTACGGCAAATAAGGTTTTGTTTATCGCAGTAACCAACGCCGCGGCGGAAATATCAAATGAAGTGGTTTCGTCAGCCTGGGGTTCTTTTGGAAAATTATCCGGGTTCTCCCCCATGACTTTATACTTACCGTTGTCGCTTGTAATTTCCACAGCGAAATGCTTGTCGATATTAAAAGTCAGAGGCTGATCCGGGATATTCTTCAATGAGTCAATCAGGATTCTTGCCGGTATGCATACTTTTCCTGCTTCCTTGGCCTCTACATCAAGCTGTACTTTCATAACGGTTTCGAGGTCAGTTGCCACAACCGTGAGCCTGTTCTTGTCAATTTCAAAAAGAAAATCCTCCAGAATAGGCAATACAGTGTTTGCGTTGATGACGCCGCTGATATGTTGCAATTGCTTTAACAGGGCTGACGAGGAAACAATGAACTTCATGTAATAGGTCTTTCCGGCGAAACTACTGATTTTTAATTAATGATCAATAGATAACTGATGCATGGACGTTACGGTCAACCGGGTGTTAATTTTATGTGATCAATCCCGATGAAAATCCAGGTAAACCGGGCATCACATATTGCATCAGCTCATTTTTTATTTTTTATACATTTGAAATGATTGGAATTAAAAACAGGAGATGCAAAATGAATTTGGGGACATCGAAGGATCGGATATTGCAGAAAATACGGCATTATTGTAGTTACCAGGAGAGGTGTCATAGTGAAGTAAGGACAAAACTGTATTCATTAGGGATATGGAAAAAAGAGGTGGAAGAAATCATTTCCCGGCTGATAGAAGAAGATTATTTGAACGAGGAACGATTTGCGATGCAGTTTGCAGGTGGCAAATTCAGGATAAAACAATGGGGCAGGATAAAAATAAAATATGAACTTAAACAAAAACAGGTAAGCGAATATTGCATCAGGAAAGCGCTAGAGCAAATCGATGATGAAACTTATCGACAGACACTAGGAAAAATTGCATTGAATAAATGGGAAGACCTGTACGGAGAAAAAAATATATTTATCAGGAAAAGAAAAGTACAGGATTATCTCTTACAAAAGGGATATGAAACCTTCCTTGTAAACGAATGGATCGGATCTGCCGGCAGGCACTTATAACTAATTGTTAGGGTATGAAAAATTCAATAGCATTCTATAAAACAATTGCCTGGGCCGGTTTTCTTGTTGGCTTGCTTGATATCAGCGGTGCATTTATAAATTTTACCATTTCTTATCACCGGAATCCTGTCCGCGTTCTGTATTTCATAGCCAGCGGTGTATGGGGTAAATCCGCCTTTTCGGAAAATCCATTGATGGCATTTTATGGTTTGGTTTTACATTTCATTATCGCTTATCTCTTCACAGTGTTTTTCTTTTTAATCTATCCGCGTGTTCCAATTCTTTCAAGGAACCGGATCGTTACAGGTATTGGCTATGGTTTGTTTATATGGCTTGTTATGAATTTGATTGTTGTTCCCCTGAGCAATACGCAGAAGTTCGGTTTTGATTTGGTTTCCTCCCTGATAGACGCAGGTATTCTAATGCTGGCCATCGGAATACCGCTTTCATTCATTGCCACCGCGTATTATACCGGAAAAAGCGATTAAGTGTTCATGATATCTTCCCTGAATCAGCTATCTTTACCCTTCGCTATCCTCTCATGTCTACACTTTCTGTCACCGTTGTTCAAACACAGTTATTTTGGGAAGACAAAGCTGCCAACCTGAAAATGCTGGAAAAAAAAATCAATGGCATTACCGGAAAAACAGAGATCATTGTACTTCCGGAGATGTTTAGTACCGGCTTCAGCATGAATGCAGAAATACTGGGTGAAAAAATGGATGGTCCCACTGTTGAATGGATGAAAAAAATCGCCGCAGAAAAGAAAGTCGCTCTTATAGGGAGTATTATTATTGGGGAAGAAGAAAATTCAGCGCACAGGTACTTTAACCGTTTAATTTGGATGTTACCAAATGGCCAGTCGGGCTATTATAATAAGCGCCATTTATTTGCGTACGCGAATGAAAATGAAAAATACAGTTCCGGTAATAAGCGCCTAATCGCTTCAGTGAATGGTTGGAAAATAAACCTCCTGGTATGCTATGACCTCCGGTTCCCGGTTTGGTCGAGGCAATCGCTACAAGATTCGTCCGCAAAAAAAGAACCTGCTTTTGAATATGATGTACTGATTTATGTAGCCAGCTGGCCCGAGCGTCGCATTCACGCCTGGAAGACCCTGTTACAGGCCAGGGCTATCGAAAATCAATGTTATGTTGTAGGGGTGAACAGAATCGGAACAGACGGAAACAATATTTCTTATTCGGGCGATTCAATGATTGTAGATCCTCTGGGAGAAGTCTTATATCATGCCTCTGACAGGGAAGAAACTTTTACTTATGCGTTACAGAAAGAGAAGCTTGATGAAGTGAGGCAAAAGTTTCCCTTCTGGAAAGATGCAGACCGTTTTTTAATTCAACCATAGCCACCATGAATACCGCTTTCATTTCCCGGGAAATATTTACCGGACAGGAAATCCTGACGGGAAAAGCCATATTGACGAAAAATGAAAAAGTGGTTGGACTTGTCGATTCTTCGGCTATCCCTATGGGTTATATGACAAGGGAATTCAAAGACTGTCTGCTGGCTCCCGCTTTCATTGACCTGCAGATCTATGGAGGAAACGGCAAATTATTTTCAACGGAGCTGACGACAGATGCATTGGAAGCCAGCTATGAATACTGCCTGCATGGCGGATGTACCCGCTTCATGATCACAATGGCTACCAACTCCATCGAAAAATTCCTGACAGCAATAGACGTTGTAAAAAAGTACTGGGCAGTTGGCGGAAAAGGTTTACTGGGGTTACATCTCGAAGGTCCTTATATCAATCCGGCCAAAAAAGGAGCCCACCTTGAAAAGTTTATTAAAAAACCCACGGTGGAAGAAGTGAACCTGTTGTTGAAAAAAGGAAAAGGGGTGATCAAAATGATGACACTCGCCCCGGAGCAATGCGATAAAAAAATAATTGATCTGCTGCTAAAGGAGAACATTGTCGTTTCAGCGGGGCACAGCAATGCAACGTACGATGAAGCCGTCAATGGTTTCTATGGAGGAATTCCTGCAGCCACACATCTTTTCAATGCCATGTCACCCCTGCAGGGAAGAGAACCGGGAATGGTGGGAGCAATATACGATCACCCGGAAGTGAGAAGCAGCATCGTATGCGATGGCATTCATGTCAGTTTTGCATCGGTCAGGATCAGCAAAAAGATTATGGGAGAGAGATTATTTTTTATCACAGATGCTGTATCTGAAGTACGGCACGGAGAATATCAGCATATATTTAAAGGCGATCGCTACTATTTGCCGGATGGGACACTCTCGGGATCGGCGCTTACCCTGTTGAAGGCAGTGCAAAATGCAGTTGAAAAAGTGGGTATTCCACTTCCTGAAGCTTTGCGGATGGCCTCGCTATACCCGGCGTCTCTTTTAAATAATCTTTTGCTGGGAGAAATAAAACCCGGATCGCCGGCACACTTTATAGTTTTGGATGATGAGTTGAACCTTAAACAAGTGATTGTTGATGGGGAATAAATTTTATGATTTGCCCGAAACAATGGCCTGCATTTTCTGCAAAAGATAATTTTCTGTTCCTGGTTCGAATCCCGATAGTTCATACATCACCCGTTCTTTTTTAATAATAAGAGCCTGCGGAACTTTGGTTGAATTCAATATTTTTCGAAGATCTCCATTGATATCCGAAAACACATCAAATTTCCATTCATACATATTAACAGTATTTCGTAACCTGCTGGTTCCATTTCCTTCATCCACATCAACAGCGAGTAATTTAAATGGAACGGCCGTCTTCCATTTTTCATAACTCTTGTTAATTGCATTCAGCTCATTAATACTGGGGTCGGAAGTAACAGACCAGAAACAAACCAAGACCAGGGAATCCTTTTGAACTGCTTCAGAAAAAGGAATAATTTTTCCACGCAAGGTTTTAAGCTGTGCTGTTGCGAGGGAAGATTGTGCATCCAGATGCCATCCACAGCAAATAATACAGCACAGCATAATTGTTTTTTTTACAGCTGCCATCAATTCATTATTTAGTTTCATTTCCACGTGTTTCGATAAGTTCCCGCACTTTCTCTGCCTTAAAATCAATTCCCCTTCGAATGGCCTCTGTCGTGGGTAACGCAAATACATCAGGCATTACACCTCTCCCATCCTTTTCCCTGCTTTTATCTACCACCAGCCTGAATTTGGGTAACCGGATCCGAAGTTTTGTATTTGGCAGGGTAACATCAGGAATGATCCATGCTGTATTGCCGTAGTAACCTCCGCCCGTTTCTTCTCCAACCAGGGTCACATTTTTCTGACCCTTTAATGCCCCGACAAATAAGGTTGTCGCAGAAAAAGAATTGCCGCCGATCAATATATAGACTTTACCATCAAAATGGTGATTTGTTTTGGGACTGAAATAATGCCTTTCAAAATAACCAAAATGGTATTTCCCGTCATGATGCTTTTTTGTTACAAAAAGCATCATAACATAATACAAAAAGCTTTTTTCAATGTATTTATCATATTTGCTTTTCCTGTTCAGCGCATACAGCGAATCTGCCAGTTTGAATTTTTTGTCAATGATATATCTCGTGAGCAAAGTGGATATGCCGGCATCGCCTCCTCCATTGGAACGCACGTCAATGATCAGGTTTTGAATGTGATTTTCATCAAGCGCAGCAAACGATTTATGAAAAAATTTTTTCAAATGATTGTTGCGATCAAATGTATTAAGCGTCATAAATGCATTCCCATTAACTGTATCCAGCTGGAGATTTGTGTTCAGAAAAAATGAAAATTGCGGAGCATTTTTTTTCGAGTG
>DATJWE010000097.1:0-8670 GCA_035501475.1 Puia sp.
CAGCAATTTTAATTCTCAACCAGTAAGAACATTCAGTGCGCCATCTTTTGGCGGCAGCGGTGGTGGAGGAGTACGATTTGGTGGAGGTGGTATTGGCCGGCCGGGCAGATAAGCAATCAGGATGATCAATATATCATATCATTGAATAATCAGGAGGAAAGAATTTAGTTCATCTGGATCCTTCCCTCCTTTTTTATATGATCGCTAACTCCAATGATTCCCTCATGCTGAAGTATCTTTTTCCTATTTCATTCATTTTTTTTTCACTGTACTCACAGGCACAAACACCCGAAGACGCGCTTCGCTTATCATGGACCACTCCGAGTGGTACAGCGCGCCAGCAGGCCATCGGAGGTGCAATGGGTTCGCTGGGAGGCGAAATATCAGCGCTTTTTGTCAACCCGGCAGGAATGGGTTTTTACAAAACAAGCGAAATGGTGGTAAGTCCGGGTTTTCGCTTCCAGTCTGACAATAGTGATTACAGGGGAACAAATAGTAAAAGCAGTAGTGCAGGTAATTTTAATATAGGCACTTCAGGATTTGTATTTGGATTTGCCGGGCAAAATGGAAACAGCACTTCATTGAGTATTGCGGTTGACAGAACAGCAAGTTTTGGCAACAATACTTATTACCAGGGACAAAATGATTACAGTTCTTTTTCTGAACAGTACGCCGAAGAGTTTGCAAATTCAGGCCTTTCCATCAATGATGCAATCAATAGTCCCAGCCTTTCCTACGGAACAAGAATGGCGCTTTACACTTACCTGATTGATACAGCAACCATCAATGGGGTGACACAGGTGATCGGCCAACCGCAAAAAGTGCTTAACGCACAGGGGATATTGGATCAACTAAAAAGCAGCAGTGAAAAAGGCGGAGCCACTGAAATCTCACTTGGAGTTGCCGGCAGCTCCCACGACAAATGGTATTTTGGTGTCGGGATTGGCGTTCCCATAGTCAAATATACCCGCGACCTGAGTTTTACAGAATCGGATGCGAGCGGTAATACCAATAACGATTTCGCGACTTCCACATATACCGAACATTACACATCCTCAGGAGCCGGCGTCAACGCTAAACTGGGTGTTATTTTCAAACCCTCGAACACCTGGCGGATCGGCCTTGCCGTTCATACTCCCAGTTTCTACGTGCTGACAGATAATCTCACTGCTGCGATGACCACAAATACCGAAAATTATGCTCACCTGATTTCAATTACTTCGGCCGACCTCGATCAGAACAGCGCCGGCTCTTTCAAATATAACCTCCAATCTCCCTGGAAAATTGTAGTGAGTGGCTCTTATATATTCGGAGGAGGTGTAGAAAATGTCAAAGAGCAAAAAGGATTTATTACTGCAGACATTGAATATGATGCGATCAAAAGCTCGAAGTTTAGCTCTCCGGTAGATGACAACGGAACTCCGCTTTATGCCAATGGATATTTCGACGCAGTTAACAGTGTGATAAAAAGCTATTATAAAAACAACTTCAATTTCAGAATGGGAGGTGAGCTTAAATTGAATATCATCGCGGCGAGGGCGGGACTTGCTTATTCGATGACACCATACAGCGAAAAAGATTTTGCCGCACACCGGATATTTTTAAGTGGCGGAATTGGTTATCGCAATAAAGGAATATTTGCCGACCTTACCTATGTGGAAACTATTTCCAGGGATGTCGATTTCCCTTATCGTCTCGCTGATAAAAGCAATACCTATGCAGCGATTAAACAGTTTACGGGTACTGTGATACTGACCGTGGGAGTTAAATTTTAAAAAAACTTTAGCCGCACAAACATAATCGCATTTATTCGATTAACCACCGTTTAGAAAGTCCCTGAACCAGTAGCCTGAATTTTTTATTGTGCGAAGCTGGGTTTTAAAATCAACATGAATCAGCCCGAAGCGTGGATAATATCCTTCAGACCATTCGAAATTATCCATTAGGGTCCAGGCAAAATACCCGGTTATATTTACGCCATCCTGTTTTGCCTTCAGCAGAGCCTGCAGGTAAGTTTGAAAATAATGTATCCGTTGATCGTCTTTGATCATCCCATCGACCAATTTATCTTTGAACGCTGCTCCGTTTTCTGTAACAATAATTTCTCTGACTTCTTCGTATGACCAGAACCGTTTGATAATACGATAAAAACTGTCGGGATTGATTTCCCAACCCAGGGCAGTACAGGAAACTTTCCTGGAAGCAGCTTTCACCTCACTGGCCTGCACAATGGGAATAAGCGGGTTATATTTTACCACCACGGGAAAATAATTTTGCAGCCCGATAAAATCGAATGCAAAATGCATCTTGGATGTGTATTTCCAACTATATAACTGGAGTTTTTCGAGGAATTTAAAATCTTCCCTCGGGTAACCTTTTCCTAATGCGGGTTCAATAAAAAGTCTGTTCAATAAAATATCTACCCGGTTAGCAGCTTCCACGTCAGGTTCTTTATATGAATAAGGAATCACTTCAGAGCAGGAAAAAGTGGTTCCGATCCGGGAGTGGGTAACAAGGTGACGAATGATGCGCCCTCCTTCCGCCTGTGCCATCGATGCGTGATGAACGGCGGGCAGGAAATTGTTCAATCCTTTTTTACCGGGCGCGTGTCTGCCAAGCATATATCCCAGCGAAGTGAAACCAAAAGGCTCATTTAATATAATCCAGTTTTTTACTTTATCACCAAATTCTTCCGCACAGACTGTTACGTATCGATTAAACCATTTTAAAAGTAGCGGGCTCGTCCAGCCTCCCTCTTTTTCCAATGTAGCAGGCATATCCCAGTGATATAAGGTCAGATAAGGAACGAGTCCGAGTTTAATGCATTCATCGATCACCCGGTGATAAAAAGCAATCCCTTCTTTATTCAATCTTCCGGTTCCTTCGGGCAAAATGCGCGACCATGAAACTGAAAACCTGAATACTTTAAAGCCGAGCGCCTTCACTAATAATAAATCATCTTTATAACGGTGATAAAAATCACAGGCAATATTTGGTTTGTGAAAGCTTTTAATTTTTCCGTTACGTCTTGAAAACGTATCCCAGATCGAAAGCCCTCTCCCGTAGCTGTTGTAGGCACCTTCATTTTGCGCTGCTGCAGTTGCAACACCCCATAAAAAATCATCGCCAAACGCAGTGTAATGTATTTCCTGGGAATAATTTTTCATTATGAATGATCTGCAAAATTTGCAGGAATCCATGTTACCGCAACATTAAGATTTGATTAAATTTTTTAGGGAACCGTTTGTCGCTTATAGCTGGCCGAAAGTAATCCCGGAGCTAACGCCTATTACGTAAAGATCTCCACCGGTCATCCTGCATCAACTCTTCAGGGTGCAGCCAATGAACAGTATGATCTTTCCTGAACCAGGTGAGCTGACGTTTGGCGTATTGCACCGTATTTTTCTTAATCAGTTCGATCGCCTGATCGAGACTTATTTTCCCGTCCAAATGATCAAACAACTCGGTATAACCGACCGTTCGCAACGCATTGAGATGACGAAAAGGAAACAGTTTTTTTACCTCATCCAAGAGCCCTACGTTCATCATTGCCTCTACTCTGGCATAAATGTTATGTTTCATTTGGTCTTTCGGTAGTTGCAAACCGATCTTCATTATTTCAAAATTTCTCTCCTTTTGAGTACGGGTCCGGAATGAGAGGATGGAACGACCTGTTGCCAGCTTAATTTCCAAAGCGCGCATCAGTCGTTGCGGATTTAATCTTTCACCTCTTTCGAAAAATACCGGATCATTTTCTTTTACCTGTTCCTGCAACCAGCTCATTCCATTCGTTTCATATCCCAATAAAACTTCTTTTCTGATTTCAGGCGAAACAGGAGGCATATCATCCAGCCCTTCACAAAATGCTTTAATATACAGGCCTGTTCCTCCTACCATGATCAATTCATCATGATCTTTAAAAATTTTCTCAGCCCATTCCAACGCCAGTTTTTCAAACAGGGCAGCATTCACTTCTTCGGCAATACTATGTGAACTAATAAAATAATGTGGAACGATCAGGAGTTGAGGTGGAAAAGGCTTTGCAACTCCGATATTGAGTTCACGGAAACACTGGCGGGAATCAGCAGAAATAATTGAAGTATTAATATATTGTGCCAGTTCAATGGCCGACGCGGTTTTCCCGACTGCCGTCGGGCCAAGTATGATTATTACGATTTTTTTTTTCATTTGACTGAGCTTATAGAGAGCCCGATGCCACAATGATTGACAGGCCGGGAGAAATCTGCATGGCCTGTGGTATTCAAAATCAAATGATTTCTTCGTCTCCTGATTCTTCTTCGCTTTCTTCGCCGATATCCTCATCCTCACCTTTTTCACCTTCTTCACTAAAACCATCGATTCCTTTTCCCAGGTCATATTTCTCTTCTACTTCAGCCAGTTTATCACCCACCAATCCTCTTGTACCATATTGTGAAGGCGCAATCCCCTCTGATTTTACCACGGCAGGATAATCCAGTTTTCCGTTCTCTTCTTTTGAAACATTGATCAGCTCAACCAGGTAAGACCAGTTCTTTACAAAATCATAGACATAAATAAATTTCTGGTTTGGATCACGAATTTGAGAGCCGATTGTGGTGTCGGCCATGAGCAATGGTTCTACTTTATATGGCTTGTCATATTTCTGCAATGAAATTTCCCTTCCCCGCTGCCAGTTGTCATTGCTACGATAAAAAGTCGCCTGGTGCTTATTATCAAATTCATATGCTCTCAAAATACCATAATGTAATTGCAGAAAGGTTTGGGTATGCTTCACTGCCACATCCCGATAAATGCTGTCGTCCTCTTCAAGATAAACCCTAAACTTCAGAACTGCCATATAGTTGGTTGTTAATAATTATTTTCCAAAATTTTGAAAAGCAAAACGAACCCTTTCCATTTTACTTCACGCTCATGTACAATATTTCGCAACCTCACTGTTCATTATTTATTGTGCTTTGTCGAAGCAATGAGGACATCAAAGATACCAAAAATTTACAACCGGGTTTTCAAATTGAATGTGATATCTTCTTTATTTCACCGGCTTCAGGTTATACTCTGCCGCCTTCTCCATCATATAAGCGCGAGCCGCTTCAAAAGTATTTTCTATTTCGCCATCGAGAATTGCCTCGCGGATCGCATTTTTCAGGTCTCCCACTTTTTTTGACGGCCTCAACCCGAATATTTCCATGATCATTTCTCCCGTTATCGGAGGCTGCCAGTTACGAATCCTGTCCTTTTCCTCAACTTCTTTGAGCCTTTTTCTTACCAGTTCAAAATTCTCAAGGTATCGTTTTACCTTTTGCTTATTCTTTGAAGTGATATCTGCTTCGCATAAAATCATCAGGTCATCAATATCATCCCCTGCATCGAACAGCAATCTGCGTATAGCCGAATCCGTGATATTTTCTTTGGTAAGACTGATGGGACGAAGATGCAATTCCACGAGTTTACGGACAAAGCGCATTTTTTCATTTTGCGGCAATCTGAGCTTATCAAATATTCTGGGAACCATCTTCCCCCCCACAACCTCATGACCATGAAAGGTCCAGCCATGACCTTTTTCAAACTTTTTAGTCGGAGGTTTTCCTATATCGTGCAATATGGCGGCCCATCGGAGCCAGATATTATCCGAAAACGCCGCCACATTGTCCAGGACCTGCAAAGTATGGTAAAAATTATCCTTATGCCCCAATCCGTCTATGTACTCTGCCCCCGCGAGGTCAACCATTTTAGGAAAAATAATATGAAGCAGCCCCGTCTGGTAAAGCAGATCGAATCCAACAGACGGTTTTGGGGTCATGATGATCTTATTCAGTTCATCGGTTATACGTTCCTGTGATACGATGCGTATCCGGTATGCATCTTCTTTAATGGCTTTAAAAGTTTTGGGCTCAATCGAAAAGCGTAGCCGGGCAGCAAAACGTATGGCCCGAAGCATTCGCAATGGATCGTCACTGAATGTCTGTACCGGTTCAAGGGGTGTCCGGATTATTTTTTTTGAAAGATCCTTTATCCCGTTGAACGGATCGATCAGTTTCCCATAATCTTCGGGATTCAGGCTGACTGCCATCGCATTGATTGTAAAATCGCGCCTGCGTTGATCGTCTTCCAGCGTTCCGGGAACCACATCCGGGTTCCTGGAATGGTACCGGTAGCTCTCTCTTCTTGCTCCCACAAATTCAATCTCTAAAATTTCTCCCCTACCCCCTTCGTCAGATACATGGTTACCATCATGGATATCCGAAAAATAGATTTTGAGCTGGGCAGTGCCGAAATTCTTAAAAAAAGAAACATAAGGCCTGGGTTGAAACCTGTCGGCCACTTTATTCGCCAGTGCAATACCATCTCCCACACAAACAATATCCGCATCTTTAGTAGGGCGATTCAATATTTTGTCTCGTACAAATCCCCCAATAATATAACAGGGCATACCTATTTCGGATGCGGCATGACCAATTTTTTTGAAGACAAACAATTCCTTATCTGTACAACTGATGTCCATTATGGCAAATTTAAGGAAGACAGAGGTCATTAGGGTCAGTGAGTCAGTGGGTCATTAGCAAATGGACGTAGGGATATTTAATCAGGGATTTGTGATTGTTGAATATTGACCCGATGACTAAATGACTCATTGACTTATTGACTAAAGACTATTGTCCATTGTCTCCAGCAGTTGCTCATCCCGAATCTCGTATGCACACCTGAAATGTTTTTCCGGGCAAGCCTTATACCCATGCAGTCCGCAGGGGCGGCAATATAAAGGCTCATGGATCTCCACCACATATTTTTTGTCAGACAAGGGACCGAAGCCAAATGCAGGTATGGTAGAACAATATATGGCAGTCACCGGAGCATTCATGGCAGAAGCAAAATGGAGGGGGGCCGAATCGTTCACATAATTCATATCGGCTTCTTTGATCAGGGCTGCGGATTGAAGAAAAGAAAGTTTTCCGCAAAGATTGACAACATGAATATGAGTCACAACTTGTCGGATTGACTCACACAGTGGGCTATCCGAAGATGCCCCAAGCAGAAATATTTGAAATGAAGAAGGAATCTTATTAATAAAACTGATCCATTTGTCAGCAGGATATTGTTTAGTGAACCATACTGAAGCCGGACTAATGGTGATGTATTTATTTTTCTTATACGCATTCACAAAATCATAATCTGCCGGCGAAGGATAAAGGACCGGCCTGGCCACCACATCATCCGTAAAACTCCTGATCAGATCCTGGTTCCGTTCAGTTTCATGTTTGATGATTTTTCCATCGCTCACAATATGTTTTATTTTCTTATCGAACAAAAAGCTGAATGGGTTTTTATCGAAACCAATCTTTTCTTTAGCGCCGGAAAAAGCTGTAAGTAACCCTGTTGCGGCAAACCGCTGAACATTGATGACCTTATCGTATTTTCTTTTGCGTATAGTTGAAATCATCCTGATCAGGTTGAGTCGCTTATTTTTTTTCTTATCCCATATCAGCACGTCGTGCAAATAAGGATGGTTGCTGAGCAGGGTTTCGTTTCCCTTGCGTATTAAAAAATCAATCTGAGCGCCAGGGAAAAATGCGTGCAATTTTTCGATGAGGGAAGTAGCAAGCACCACATCCCCAATAAATGCGGTTTGTATAATCAGAAATTTTTGCACCTGGCAAAGATGCGTAAAAGTTTCCGCTTTAAAATTGAAGGATCATTGAATGAGGCGGCATCTGAGATGAATTCATGATCGTATAACCCTCACCGTTCCATCTTTGTTAAACTTTACGAGGGCAGAAGGTTGTTTTGGCGTCTTATCATCCCGGCCAAACTGAACAACATAATCCACTCCTTCAGTAATCGGCCGGGCAATTTCATCAAAAAACCGTGGAGGAGTTTCGCCTGAAATATTTGCCGACGTAGAAACAATCGGTTTACGGAATCGCCTGATGAGTTGTTTGCAGAAGGGAGTTTCGACGAGTCTGATCGCAACTGATCCATCATCGCCGATGAGATTATCTGCGAGGCCGATAGCCCCTTCATAGATTACAGTGGTTGGTTTTTGAACGGTTGCCAGATACTCCATGATTCGGGGATCAGGCTGGCTGCTGTATTTCAGCAGGTCTTTTTTGTCAGCGATCAAAATGATGAAACCTTTTTTTTCGGATCGCTTTTTCAACGTGAATATTTTTTCGACTGCTTCAGCAGAAGTTGCATCACAACCGATACCCCAGATTGTATCTGTCGGATACAAAATGAGTCCGCCCCGTCGAAGTACCTGCAAGCAATTTTCGATATCAGCATTGAAATTCATTTGGCAAATTTACCGGGCTTTGCCGATACTCCACCTTCTATTTCAATAAGTATTATGTTTGCAAAAAAACAAAATGGAATTTGAACAACTGATAATAGAGGCATGGAAAGACCGCGCATTATTAAAAGAAAAAAAATATGCCGATGCTGTCCGCGCAGTAATTGAAGAAGTTGATAAGGGCAGATTAAGGGTAGCTTCGCAGCAAACCGGGGACGGGAACTGGAAAGTAAATGAATGGATCAAGCAGGCCATACTGCTGTATTTCGCCGTACAGGAAATGAAAACATGGTCACTGGGCCCATTTGAATTTCATGATAAAATGGATCTCAAAAAAAATTATTCTGCATTGGGAGTACGTGCTGTACCTCACGCTCTGGCGC
>DATJWE010000098.1:0-27179 GCA_035501475.1 Puia sp.
CATCAAGGGGGCAAAAAATATGAGTAAAAAATCATTTCAACCATCAATACCAGACTTCATCAACTTTAAAGCCATATCCAAATATAAAAATCTGGCTTTAAGGAATCTCTTTTTGCCTTGATTTTAATTTTTTTGTGGAAAATTATCTACAAATCACAGGATTAAGGGTTCGGTAATATGAAAAAATCACCCCGGCAGAGGACAAAAGAAAGGTTTTGGCATCAATTCTGCGAGGGAAGTTCAGCGATCGCTTTTTAGCAAAACAACTCATAAAACTATTTTTTGACTCTTATTTGTCCCTCTACAATATTGATTCACCCTTTTGTAGCATCAATTCATCCTTTTATCTCATTTTACGAAGTACGACCTTTTTAAAAATTAGTTTTAATGAATGCTTGTTGCGTTTTGTTAGGTCTTTTGTTGACAGTCACTTCGATGTTACAAAGAGAGTTGCTAATAAAGAATTCAATCAGATGATTTTTGCTTACAGAAACACAACTTTCAAATATTCGATATTCATTATCCTGATCACCGGATTAAACAATTACTTCATTTCCTGCGAGAGTTCCAATTCTGCACCTTCCGGAAATTATACTAAAGCCGATTTAGAGGAGGGTAAATCGCTTGCGCAAAAATATTGTCAATCCTGTCATTTGTTCCCGGAAGCCTCATTAGCTGACAAACATTCCTGGGAAACAGGTATTCTGCCTAATATGGGTCCACGCCTGGGTATTTTTAGTTTTAACGGGAAAAATTATCCTTCAAGCAGGTTCGATCCGAATATCGGGAAAAGTTTCTATCCTGATGGCCCGGTTTTAAATCAGGATGAATGGTCAAAGATAATCGCATATTATTCTCAAGCAGCTCCTGATTCTCTTTCGGATACTGCAAGCAGGGAAAGGGATAGCATTTCGATTTTTCAGGTTGAGAGCCCCAAAAATCGTTATCGCAATCCGGTGAGTACTTATGTTCACATTGATACAACAGTTTCTCCTGCAAGAATACTGGTGGCAGATGGACAGTTGAAATTCGTGTATTCTTATAACAACAAACTGCAGTTAATGGATTCGTTCAAGGCAGGCGGTACCATCGTCGATATTATTCCTGAAAAAAACAAAATGGTGTTGTGCAATATCGGAGTGATTAACCCGAATGATGGTCGATCAGGGAATATTGAGGAAATACCAACCTCCAAGACGGGATTTCCGGTTTCTTATGATCCAAAACACAGCAAACCGGAAGTGCAGCCATCGCATCTTTTTGACAGTCTGAGAAGACCGGTTCAGATTCAATCCGTAGATCTGAATGCCGATGGAGAAAATGATTACCTGATTTGTGAATTCGGCAATCTGCTGGGCGCTCTGTCATGGCTCCAAAATAACGGGGACGGAACTTTCACCCGGCATGTCATCCGCTATGTACCGGGAGCCATTCATGCCGTTGTGAAGGATTATAATCATGACGGTCTCCCTGATATCTGGGTTCTTTTCGCGCAGGGAGATGAAGGAATCGTCCTGTTTACGAACCTGGGGAATGGAACCTTTGAGGAACGGCAAATCCTTCGCTTCCCGGCCATTTACGGGTCCACGTATTTTGAACTTGATGATTTTAACGGCGACGGTTATCCGGATATTTTATACTCCTGTGGTGACAACGCGGACTATTCCCGGATTTTAAAACCGTATCACGGGGTATATATTTTTCTTAACGATGGTAAACAACATTTTACTCAATCCTATTTTTACCCTATACATGGCTGTTATAAAGCAATGGCCAGGGATTTCGATGGCGATGGAGATCTGGATATTGCCGCCATATCTTTTTTTGCAGATTATTCGTTTGACCCCGAAGAAGGATTCGTATACCTGGAAAACAAAGGCAACCTCAATTTCAAGGCCATCACTGTGCCCGAAACAAAAACAGGAAGATGGCTGACCATGGATGTGGGAGATGTCAACGGCGACGGAAAGCCGGATATTCTCCTGGGCAATTTTTCAGTAGGACCTACAATCATTAAGACCAATTTCGACTGGAAAAACGGACCGCCTTTTCTTTTACTGAAAAATACGGGGAAAAAGAAAAATTAATTTCTGCTAATTATTATTTTGTTGCCAGGATCACCTCACACTGGCGCAAGCGTGTCTGACGGGCAATTGAGCGTAGTGTGATCAAATGCAAGACTGTCAGACCGGCTTGTGCCAGTATTAATGTTTCTCAGTCGTTAACGATACATCAGGATTCACGTTCATCCATCCGGATCATGGCTTTAATAACTCTGTTGGCTGGATCCAATAAACTTCCGAAATCATTTTTGGCTTTTTCGAACGGAATCCGGTGGGTGATATATATATCGGGATTGATGCTTTTTTGTCTCATAACCTGAATTACCTGGTCAAAATCTTCCCTGGTTGCATTTCGGCTGCTCATTAACGTGGCTTCGCGCTTGTGAAATTCGGGATGGCTAAAACAGATATTCTCTTTCTGTAATCCCACCAATATATATTTCCCACCATGAGACATGTATTGAAAAAGTCCGTTGATAGCTTTTTGATTGCCTGTGGCATCAATCACTACCTGCGGCATATTCCCTGAAGTGATCATCCGGATTTGGTCAAATAAATTTTCATCTTTTGCATCCAGCGCATGTGCTAATTGAAGCTGCTCTGTGCAAAACCTTAACCTGTCATGGTTTATATCCAATACAATAACATGGGCACCGGCCATCTTCGCAAAAGCTGTTAAGGTCAGACCAATAGGTCCTGCACCGGAGATCAGGACAAAATCATTTGGCTGGATACCGGCTCTTTTGATGGCATGTGCACCTATAGCGAAAGGTTCAACCAATGCCAGAGCTTCTTCATCCAGTCCCTGCGCATGTACGAGACAGTTAGAAGGAACGGAAAAATATTCTGCCATACCGCCATCAACATGTATACCGGCGACCTGCAGGGAAGCACAGCAATTGGGTTTACCCATCCTGCAGGCGACGCATATGCCACAATTAAAATAGGGGAGAATGGTTACCAGCTCATCTTTTTGAAAATCACTTCTATCGGTTTCAACGATTATTCCGGATAATT
Source organism: Puia sp. (assembly GCA_035501475.1). Taxonomy (GTDB): domain Bacteria; phylum Bacteroidota; class Bacteroidia; order Chitinophagales; family Chitinophagaceae; genus Puia. The sequence continues at coordinate 3,081 of DATJWE010000098.1, forward strand.
CATGGCCCAATACTCTGGGATAGGAAAAATAAGGCTGGGTCCCCCGGAATGAATGCAGGTCGGTTCCGCAGACGCCAACACTTTTTATTTTGAGAATAGTATGGCCTTCTGCAGGCGAAGGCATTGCCATCGTTTGGTATTCTAATTTTTCCGGCGCTATGCAGGATAAAACTTTCATGAATCCATTTGTCTGATACCTTATTTCGAAAAAATAATTTTATAAACCACGGCATGTTCAGTAGGATAATCTTGGGAAGCCTGGATGGAAAGTTCTTCTTTTTGCTGACTCCAGGATACTTTCTCATTACTACCTATCAATTCAATATTCGCTATTTTGCCATTGTTTGCGGTTAATGATAATGATTTGGCTGCAATTTTTCCGGTTGGCACACCCAGCACAATGACGTAGAGGAGATCACCCTTAGTCGTGAAACGAAGGTCTGCGGCAGTAAATGGTTTTTTCTGGTCAGCAAATGATCCGCTGGCAGATTCGGTAGGGCCCTCTCCAAATATCTTCCATGGCCTCGTTCCATAAATGGCTTCACCGTTTATATCAAGCCATTTGCCCATGCCAAGCAACAGGTTGGTTTCTTCTTCAGTTATTGTTCCGTCCGACTTAGGCCCGATATTTAAAAGGAGGTTTCCATTCTTGCTTACGATATCAACTAAATTGGTTATCAGATACTGCAGGCTTTTGAAATCATTGTCGACAGTATATCCCCACGATTTGTTGCCAATCGCATCGTCAGTTTGCCAGGCCATCGGCCTGATCGCGCCAAGTTTTCCTCTTTCCAAATCCAGCACGGCAATTCCTTCCGGGAATGAATTGTTTTTGTAATTGATCACAACACCTTGATTCCATTCCAATCCTTTGTTATAATAATATGCTGCAAAACTTTTTTTGTATGGATCCAATGCGGGCTGTTCGATCCACCAGTCAAACCAGAACAATTGCGGTTGATATTTATTTACCAGTTCAGTGCATCGAAGCAACCAGTCATTCATGTATTCAGGCGACATGGTTTCTGATTCTTCTCTTGCAGGCCTGTAAAAATCCGCATAGGCAGGATCAATGACATCCGAATTAAATGTTCGCCCCCCATTCATGAACCACCAGTGTTCTATCCGGTGCGAAGAAAGCCCGAATATCAAACCCTGGTTGCGAGCGGCTTCAGACAACTCACCGATGATATCGCGTTTCGGCCCCATCTCGGCCGCATTCCATTTGGAGAGAGCAGTCTTATACATGGCAAAACCGTCGTGGTGTTCCGCTACGGGAACAATGTATTTTGCTCCGGCCTTTTTAAATAATGTTACCCATTCCGCAGCATTAAACTTTTCAGCCCGGAATCTCGGAATGAAATTTTTATAACCGAATGTATCCTGGGTGCCGTAAGTTGCTACATGATGTGCAAATTCCTTACTGCCCTTAATATACATTTCCCTTGGATACCATTCCGATCCATAGGCCGGGACAGAATATACACCCCAATGAATAAAAATGCCAAACTTTGCATCCCTGAACCAATCTGGAACGTTGTATTTCTTTAAAGATTCCCAGTTTGCCTGGAATTTTTCCTGTGCACATATCGGGTTGATCAGGGTTTGCAACAGAAGTAAAAAACAAAAGATTCTGATTATATAAACTGCTCTTAACAGTTGCCCTGTTTTGATTTTCTTTTTCATGTCGAAGGGTTATCGAAATTTCAATTTAAATCAAAAACCCATCGTATCAAAAAACTTTATCCTGGCCAAAAACATTTCAGTTCCTGCTTTCATATTAAGGAGTACACTGGCAGGGGCATGCTCTATTCACCGATTCAATTATTCCACTGACCGGTGGAGGGTTGGCTGTAATTAAAATAGTTTGATCTTTGCCGGGTAAACAGATCTGAATAATATTACTCTCCACGATTATCGGAAATTTTACTTTATCATTTTACAATTTTATCGATATTGACTGTGATCAATACACGTAAATAATGCTCACAGGATGATATTGAAATAAAGTAAATGTGCAGGCTTTTCAACGATTGACTAAGGCAGGCTTAACAGCGGTGTAACAGCCAACAAAGCATCGGCCGGAGTTGTCAGGACATAACCTCTTATGAGGTCGCTTTAAAAATTTTTTCTCATAACAGGAAGGTTGTTTTAGTTAGTTTTTATGGTTACGAACAGGCCCTGTTTCTAAAGGGGCTTCTCTTCATAGCCGGCGCCCGCTATGCAGCGAAATAAAAAATGATTGCTGATGGCAGTTCTATTTGCATAACTGGTCGGATATTTGCCGTGTAGAATTCGGAGGATAGAAAGGAATGAATGAAGTTGCTCTAAAAATTGAACCAAATCAATGAGACCAGGGATTATAATATTAGTGCTAAGCTTTTTCTTACCTATTGTCGTTTCAGCCCAGATACTAATCCCGGTTGAGATGGAGACCAATCTGGCGGAGCAAGCTACGGGGTTTTATTTGCAAAAATTTGCAAATAAAAAAGAATTGCCTTCAGGATTTGAATGGCAGGCTTTGATGGCTTTATCATTTTATCCGGAACTAAGAAATACGCATATTAAATTTCGTATAAAACATACTTATCCGACGGCTAAAACAAGACCCTCGGATATAAGTGTGTTTCTCCCCAAAAAATCCAGAACCTATATCATCACGATCAGCGATCAGTCCATCGACACATTGCAGCCGATTTTAATGACGAACCTGCCTTATGATGCACAAGTGGGATTGATGGGCCATGAACTGGGGCATGTGGCAGATTTTTCGAAAAAAAATTTCCTCCAAAATACTGGAAATCTTTTCGGGCACCTTTCTCCATCTTATCTTGACAAGATGGAAAAAAATACTGACCTGATAGCCATACAACATGGGCTCGGCAAATATCTCAAGGCCTGGAGCCAATATATTCGCACAACTTTTCAGACGAAATACTGGCGAGGGTCAGATTATGTGAAAGTCAGGAACGATCACATTGAACGCTATATGAATCCTGACACTATTGAAAAATACATGCAGCAATATGAAGGCAAAAAGAATTAGTCGGCTGCTCAATGGTAATAGGGCATATGCTCGTTTGCAAATTTCCTGTCGGCGTCATTCCAGTTATTTACTACCTGGGTCCGGCTATTATTGCTCTTTGAATTGAGCTGGTTGTATGCATTCGCTGCATTATTAATATCCTTTACGGCCTTATTGTAAGTATCTACATCATCCTTAGAGCGGTTTGATTTTGCTTCAAAAGCTTTTTTCGTTTTTGCAAATTCCTCTTCCTTGAGAAAATAATCCGTCATTTGTGGAACATCTTTTTCTGCAGAATTTTTATAATATTGAAGCGCCTGCCGGCATGCGATAACAAGCGAGGGATCGCTTTCAAAAGGTTTGGTAGTGTCCAGGGCCGCCAATCCTTCATTAGCATATCGCAATAAAGCACTTCTTGCCTGTTCGATATCATTTACCTTTTTATTATTCATGGCTGTGACCATTTGCCCGTCCTCCCAGTTACATTTGAAAAAATGGATGTACACATCGTTCATGTAGGCGTTCAATTTCCCGGCCTTTGACATTTTTTCATTTAACACGCTATTGTCTTCGATGAGTGTGACATTATATTTAGCAGCAAAATCTTTTGTGATTTTGTCTAAATTGTTATATGCTTCATGCAGTTTGTCATCCACTTTTTCCTGCAAAAGAAGATAGGCCTGCATTTCATCAACTGACTGTTCGGCCAGTTCTTCCATGTTGACAATTTTTTTATAATCTTCATTAAAAACCTGGTAGCAGATCTGGATATAATCAATGCTGCCCTGTCTCAGCGAATTGTCGCCTTTATATTTCGGAAGGTCGATTGTCTTATACCTGCTTTGGGTGATATTGTCGAGCACCTGTTCCCTCTGCTTTTCTATTTTACGGGCCCTCCTGCTGTGGGCAGCAGTGCTGAGGTATTGCATGTATTTATTATCCATATCTCCCCGGGCTTTGTTAACCGCTGTAATATATTCACCTGGGTTATCCAGACTCTGGGAAAATGATGTCATTGTGCCAATAAAAAAAATGACAGTAAGACCGGATAGATGTTTAAAAGAATTCATAGAAAGTTTTTGGAGTAAGTGATGAATTATAGATTGCATTTTTAATTGGGTGATTATTTTGTCATGGGGATAAGCAGGTAATAAGCCATCTGCACATAGGGATCATTCAATAGATTTTCTTTCCATTCGTCATCCATTTTTTTCAGGTCTTCATCAGATTTCAGCCTGCGCTGATCATATGAATGATTAACCACTGCAAAGCCAGGCCCTTTTTCAGTTTTCTTATCAGTTGCTGCAGGAGCTTCCTGTGGCAGGTTTTGTTTTTTGGCTTCCTGCATTGCATCATCAAGCAACAGCGAAATATCGTTCTCTTTCTTTTCTTTTTTTGTCTGCTGAATAAATTGATCAATGGTTTTAAAATACGCCATAGAATCCAGCTCTTTTTTCGCCACTGCCTGCACAGCGGCTACCTGCAGGGCCGGCAATGGCTTATAATATTTATTCGCATCAATATTGGGAACCTGTATTGCGTTTTTTTCATTTGCTTCACGTTCTGATGAAGCCATGGTAGGATCTGGCAGACTAATATCAGGAACGACTCCTCGTAGTTGCGCGCTGGTTCCATTGATGCGATAGAGTTTGGAAATCGTGAGTTTGATATAGCTGTCTGCTTCTTTATTTCCCTGATATGTGTCGAGATTGATGGTGGTATCAATTGGTAAAACCACCTGCGCAGTCGCTTTGCCGTAAGTAGGTGATCCGACAATCAGCGCCCTGTTGTAATCCTGTAGTGTACCGGCTACCATTTCGGATGCCGAAGCGCTCAATCCGTTCACCAGTAAAATCAGCGGTCCGTCGTATATGGTTCCGCGATTCATATCTTTCAGCGTAAGCGTTTTTGCTTCTCTTGTTTTTATTTGTGCTACCGGACCTGCATCGATAAAAATGCCCGACAATTCAACGGCTTCTTCCATGGAACCCCCGCCATTATACCTCAGGTCAAGTATCAGTCCTTCGATATTTTCTTTTTTCAGCTTGATAATTTCCTTGGCTACATCATTGGCGCAACCATTGATCCCACGCGTATCTTCCCAATCACTGTAAAAATCAGGCAATGAAATAAATCCGAATGTATGTGCTCCTTTGAGCACGAAACTTTTTACTTTATCTTCTTCTTCGGCATCGTCCACTTTTGCCTTACTCAATGCTACCTGCCTGGTAGTGCCATCTGCTTTCTTAATGGTGATGGTTACTTTATTTCCCCCGGATGCCGCTAGCATATGACTGATTTCTTCAGGGCCCGCATCGGAAATATCAATGGGTTCTTTGTTTTCCCATTGTATGGATTGAATCTTATCACCTTCATTAATCTGCCCGCTCTGAAAAGCAGGACTCCCGGGTTTCAGATGCCCGATTTCCGGGTTGCCATCTTCATCTTCATTCAGAGTCAAACCAAATTCGAGTGGTTTATTTCCAATCTGGCTTTCGAATGCACTCTTGATATCGGGTGGAAAATAAGCTGTATGTGGATCATAAGCTGAAGCAAGCGCCTGGCAATACATGTTTCCGATGATATATTCAACCCCTTTTGGGCTTTGTAGCAATCTTTTTACCAGCCGGCCGATGGAGTGTGCAGCTTTTTTTCTCAGGATGGGTTCGAGGCTGTCAAGATATTTTTTTGCAGGAGAAGCAGAGGTTGGAGAGGGATCATAATCTTCCATAATTCCATTCAACACAGAAATTTTAAGCAGTTTATAGAGTTTATCATGTTTTGCTGCCACATTTGCGGGATATGAAGTATCTTCTGTGACTGTGAATTTTTCTTTGATCTGGAAATTAAAAGGTTTTTTAGAGATATCCGCCGCCATGCTATCGGCCTGTAGTAAACGCTGTTTAAAAATAGTGATAAGAGACTGAAGAAAGGCGGTCTGCCGGGTTTTTACCTGTTGGTCGATAGCAAACCGGTAGGCGGATAATTTCTTTATATCATCCTGCATGAAGAAAACGCGTTCTCCATCCAGTTGTTCCAGGAGAGTAGAAAATATGACAGAGGAAAGTTTATCATCCAGCGGCCTGGGTTGCACATGATATTTTTCAACCATACGGCTAATCATAAAAGCATCATGTGCGGCTTTTTCCAGTGAGGATTGCGCGGTTACGCGCATGCAAAAGAATACACTAAGGAGTAAAAAGGGCAGTACTTTCTTCACGGTAGCGTTTTGGTACGGGAAAAATAATAAATATCTTCTTTTTTTAAAAATAATGAGTCATTTGATTTTGCGCCAGAGTGCAAAGAAGGGTGGTGGTGGAAAGAGAATCTTTGCATCTTTTGATTTGGTCAATGACCTTTTTGAAAACGACTTTTTGATCTCCATATTTTACAGCTGGTATAATTTAGAAGAAACCGTTTGGTTCGGTCTCTTTCTCTCAGGATGATTTACTGTATCCGGAAATTATTTGCAGGGAGTCTTCAAGTCGCCTGGTCTGCATTTTTCGCGTGAATTCTTCCAGATGCACGTGGGCGTATCCCAGCTTTGCATCGTTATCGGCGAGATTTATTTCTCCATTCCATATACGGTCATGAAAGATTCTGAAATCAGGTTTGTCAATATTGTTTATATCAATCATTTTCCCGGCAAAAATTGTTAAGAGAAAGAAAATAAAATAGTATAAGTGCAGCATCTGGCACATGATAAAAAACCGGGCATGCCTGTATTCATCGGCAGGTTCTCCAAAATATTTCGCCAGGTATTCCGCTTCCTCTTTGTCATTCTTCACCACAAAATTTGCTACCACGGCAAGATCAAGATACCTGTCATTCAGGAAAGCTCCTTCCCAGTCTACGAGCCATGGCCGTTTCCCATCAAAAAGAATATTCTCCGGTTTTGAATCATTATGACAGGAAACCCAGTTTCCCTGATCATATCGTGGATAAACATTCACTATGCGTTCGTATTGTTCAAAAAGTTTTTTAGTTATATTATCCGGAACGATATTGGCTTTCCTGAATTTTTTCATAAAACTTTCCATCGCAGTGAAGTAATTGATACGAAAAGGGAATTTGGGCAATGAATGCAGCTTCTGAAACAAATGTGGCAACTTTTCTCTTGCTTCAGATATTGAAAAAGGCTGTTCGCGTATAAAACCTGTTATTGAAATTCTGTCTTCGCTATTCATATAATAAATCGCCGGAGCAAGTTCTGCTTCGGCCCCCGACTTCATGCAACCAAAATAATAGCCCGGATCGCCCATGGCATCTGTCCGGGTTATAACCCGCAGCAGGTAGGGATCTCCCTGGACGATGATTTTAAAAATCAGGGCGCTTGAAAGTCCTTTTGTCAATTGTTGAATACCTTCAAATTCATTTGCACCAAAAGCTGTTTGCAATGCTTTTCTGACAACAGTTTGTTTGTTTTCGGGAATCATGAAGATTGATTGTGCGTAGGAGATAGTAACCAAATATATCTATGGTTTTTGGCTCACAATCTATTTTTAAACTATATTTTTTTAGGTGAACATTGATGAAGAGAATTGCGTTATTCAAATATATATCCTTCGAATGTGAGCTTGAATTCAAATGAACAATCAATCTTAGTGACTGCCGGTATGCACTATCCGGGATGCTATTTTTTACTTGTTAATATAGCCGGGTAGATAAATTCGTTAAGCAATTTATATGGATTTAAGTACAGATCCGGTCGGCGATAATTACCTCCTGTGAATACCACTACTAGTTGGTTTTCTTTGTCAATAAAAATGCGCTGGCCACCATTGCCGATACATGCAGAAATGAGAATCGGTTTATTGCTGATGGTATCGGGCAACTGCCACCACTGAAAACCATAGAAACTTTTGCCGTATTGAATATCAGAACCATCATCGACAATAATAAATGGAGTAGTGCTTTGCTGAATCCATTCTTTCGAAATAATTTGTCTGCCTTTCCAATTGCCATCATGCATATAAAGCAGACCGAATCTAAGAAGATCCCTTGATGTCATGTGGAGACCACTAAATGCATCCGGCATATTTGAACCGGTGGTGGTTTCCCATTTGAAATGAATCATGCCCAGTGGAGAAAACAGATATTGCCTGGCAAATTCGTCGATGGGCTGACCGGTCGCTTTTTGAATGATGGCAGCCAGTAACTGAGTTGCTCCACCATTATATTCAAATTTTTTCCCGGGTTTGCCGGCCATCGGCAGAGATAACATATAAGCAACGGGATCAGATGCACTATCCATCAGGTGTTCAATGTTCCTACCTGGCTGTAATCTTCTTCGTTCCATGCAAATCCTGCAGTCATGGTCAGCAGGTCTTTGATTGTGATAAGAGATTTTAGCCCCGTATCCTGTTCGGCATGTTCAGGAAAAAAATTAAAAATTCTTTGATCAATGCTTTTTATTTCCCCTTGCTTTAATGCAATACCAACGCAGGCAGAAGTGAAGCTTTTGGAAACACTTTGCAACCCATGAAAACTGTCGACACCATGTGCTATGGTATGAACTCCTGTTCCCATCCTATCATTACCTGCCCAGTATTTTTCGTAAATCAGTGAATCCTTATACGAGATCAAAATGCTGTGAATATTCGGATATATGCCATGTTGAATTGCAGTTTCCATCTTTCGAAAAAAATACGCATCCGGTTTCTGTGTATTGGCACCGACAAGGCAAATAATAAGAAGTGAAAAAACTAAACAGGTATTTTTCATTTTTTTTGGCAAATTTTGAGGTCGGTCAGCTATTGCAAAGGCACAATTAAATATAAAGAAGGTTTTCAATTCCATATAATTCTCGGGTCTGATCAGGCCTTTGGCAAAAAATTTAAAAAAAGCATTATTATTGCTTTTCGCTAACAATACTAATAAATCAAATCAGCCATATGCGTAATGTTGTTCTGATTACTATAACAGTCTGTTTACTCTCTACCTCCCAGTATGCGCAAACCAATTTTTATTTTCCCGTCAGGGTCAAAACTGATAAAGGTATCATCGAAGGCAACTATGACACCAAATCGGGGATCCAGGTTTACTTCGGTGTGCCATTTGCCAAACCTCCGGTTGGTAACCTAAGATGGGAAGCGCCTCAACCCATGGACAGTTGGACGGGTGTCAAAGAAACCAAGAAGTTCGCGGCGAGACCCATTCAGTCCATTGTTTTCGGAGATATGAATAGCCGCTCGGATGGTTTGAGCGAAGACTGCCTTTATTTAAATGTGTGGACTCCTGCCAAACGCAATTCAAAAAATCTTCCGGTACTTGTCTATTTCTACGGTGGAGGATTTGTTGCCGGTGATGGTTCCGAACCAAGATATGATGGAGAAAGCATGGCAAAAAAAGGAATCGTGGTGGTGACCTGCAATTACCGCCTGGGCATTTTCGGTTTCTTTGCTCATCCTGAATTGAGCGCAGAAGCGCCATACAAGGCTTCTGGTAATTATGGTTTGCTCGACCAGGTGGCTGCTTTGCAATGGGTGCAAAAAAATATTGCAGCCTTCGGTGGCGATCCGAAACATGTTACGATTGCCGGTGAATCGGCGGGATCGATCTCCGTGAGTTACCAGATGGCTTCTCCTCTTGCCAAAAACCTGATCGCCGCCGCGATAGGAGAAAGTGGTGCGGGCATCAACCCGACTCTTGCACCGGTAACTTTAGCTGAAGCCGAAAAAACAGGAGCTGAGTTTGCAAAAAAAATCGGTTATCCCTCACTGTCAGAACTGCGAAAGCTGAGCACGAGAGAACTTTATGAAATGTATAAGGAGTCAGGAAGATTCGGATTCCCCGTTGTGATTGACAATTATTTTCTGACCGGCACCTTGCCGGAAATTTTTACCGAAAAGAAACAGGCAATGGTACCTATGCTCGTAGGTTGGAACTCTGCCGAAATTCCGGGCATGGCTTTTATGCAGGGACCTTCTTATTCAAAAGATGCGTATATCAAACGAGTGCAGAAAGAATATCCTAACGATTATGAAGAAGTTTTGAAGCTCTATCCTGCAGATTCTAGCCAGATAGAGTGGTCAGCGACTTCTCTTGCTTCCGACAGGTTCATTGCATACAGCACCTGGAAATGGGCCGATTTGCAAATCAATAATAGTTCCCAGCCTGTCTATCGTTATATGTTCAGCAGGATCAGGCCGCCACTGGCTGATCAGAATATGTCAGCAGGACTTGCAGGTGGTACGGTCAGAAGAAACGGATCTGCAGTTAAACCTCCGCAGCCCATCGGCGCGCCACACGCAAGCGAAATTGAATATTGCATGGGTAACCTGGGACTGGTAAAAGATTATGCATGGACTCCGGACGACTTTACCGTTTCCGAAACCATGCTTAATTATTTTGCCAATTTCATTAAGACATTTGATCCTAACGGAGGAACGCTTCCCAACTGGCCGGCTGCAAAACCGGGAGACAGTCATCCGGATCTAATGGTCATCAATGTTACTTCACAATCCGTAAAAGCGGATAATGATGCCCGTTATAATTTCCTCGACAAGGCCTATGGGAACAAAAAATAACTCCTATTGTTTTTTGAGATAGGCCTGGATTTCTCCTGAAGTGTAAGTGGAAGTGTGAATCATCGCGTAAATCAGGCCCGCGGCAAGGTCCTGGCTCTGCTGGCTGGTCAAAGTAGCAACGCCCTGGACTGTACCACTCTGTGCCACAGGATACCCATTGATTGGAACGATCACTGGTCCATCATCATGAAAATGCATGGCTATCGGCGTGGTAGAGAGTGAATCCCATGTCAACTGATAGGATAGTTGCAGGGTAGTGGTATTAAAAGTGGCTTTTACAGTGCCGGTTGCATTGGATATATAGCCGGGTGAGGATTTTGCAAAAGTTCCGGCATAGCTTACAATCGGTGAGGTAGTAGAGCTACCATAAGAACTGCCTTTTCCGCAGGATAACATAAAAGAAGCGATTGCACAAAAACAAATGAGCGCAACCCTGGCTACATAGTAAGGAATGGTCTTCATTAGAAAAAATTGAGTAGTTAGTGAATAGCGCTTTTCCTTTGTAGATACGTATTGTTTTAAGGAAAAGTTGCTGCTATCCGAAAAGATCAGGATTTCAACTTACTCAAACCTTCTGCTGCACCGAATCCAAATCTTCTGAGAGCCAGTCGCGCATCTCTGGATGAAATCGGAAAGTATTCCATCGATTTCGAAGGAAATATTCTCAAATCACCTTCGTCCATCCTCGGAACATGGGGAATAAATACAGCTTTATATTCATCGCTTTTTTGCTCTACGATAAATGCAAGGCACCATCCTTCTTCGGTTTTTAAATAGATCGCCTGCCAGGCATCCCGGATATTCGAGACACCTGTTTCTTTGGATTCCGCTTTCAGAATTTCATAACCGGGAAGCATTCTGTCAGCCATAGCATCCAACAGAGGAAATCTGGCTTCAATTCTGCCTGATCTGAAGATCAGGCCTGCAATCAGGCAGATGAGAACCATAATGACTATTATTAATATTGTGATTGTTGCCCTGCCGGCAAGATTGCTCACACCTAATTCAGTTGCCCAGGGAGTAACAATCTTTCTTAGGATCTCAACTGCTTTTAGAATGATCACTACTATAAGAAAAAAAGGAACGAGAAAAATAAGGCCGCCGATCAGCGTTGCCCTGATTAAGGCAAAAAGTTCTTTCATAATTTATTTATTTAAAGTGATTGATTTGTTTTACGATAGAGTTAAGTTAAATTTTTTTCACGCAAAGGCACAAAAAAACGCAAAGAAGAGCCTCTCTGCGTCCTTTATATACTTCCACCTTTGCGTGAAACCTAGCTAATTCTTCGGGATATTTTATCCAAATTTACTCGCTAAAAAATTTTTATTGCATTCATTGAGCTAAATTTTGTCAGGTTTTTTTTAAATATTTTTATTTCAGGAGAATGCTCCCGGTGATCAAATAAAAGTCCGTAAATTTAATTCTCACTATACTTTGTTAACCAGTGAAAACCCCATGAAATATTTTATCATTTCCGACCCGGATTCCGGAATATAAAATCCTGAATCTTTACAAAGGATTTCTTTTAACCGCGACCCAGAAAACCGACCCTTCATATAATTTCTTTATTAAAACAACCGCAATGAAAAAAAAGATTGTCGTGGCCTTGCTTGCGATTCTTGCTCTTTCCTGCAATCAGACTCCAACCAATTCAAATGTTTCTCAACCCGCAGACACAGGAACTTATGTCATGGATCGTACCGTGCTGCCAATTAAAGAACCTAATTATCCAACTATAACGGAACTCGATGCCCGAAATGCAAAAGCGCCGGCGCGTTTCGAGATTAAAGCACCACCTAAAGCACCCAATGTGGTTATCGTATTATTAGATGATATTGGTTTCGGCGCTTCCGGTGCATTCGGCGGACCTATTCATATGCCTGTATTGGATTCGCTTGCTGCAAATGGGTTACGCTACAACAGGTTTCACACTACATCACTTTGCTCACCCACACGTGTTGCATTGCTTACAGGTCGCAATCACCATGTAAATAATGCAGGTGCAATCATGGAACTGGCTACCGGCTTCCCCGGGAACACAGGCATTCGTCCGAACAGTGTTGCTCCCTTGGCAGAAATGCTTCGTTTGAATGGATACAGCACGGCTGCATTCGGAAAATATCACGAAACTCCGCCCTGGGAAGTTTCCGTCTCGGGTCCGTATGATCGCTGGCCGACGCATTCTGGGTTCGATAAATTCTATGGATTCATCGGAGGTGAAACCAACCAATGGGCACCTGGTCTTTATGATGGTACTATCAGGGTTGAACCGCCGCATAATGATCCCAAATATCATTTCACGACAGACATGACCAATCACGCAATCCAGTGGGTGCAGGCCCAGCAATCATTGACTCCGGATAAACCTTTCTATTTGTATTATGCACCCGGCGCCTGTCACGCTCCGCACCACGTTGCAAAAGAATGGAGTGATAAATACAAAGGTAAATTCAACCAGGGCTGGGATAAACTCAGGGAAGAGACATTTGCCAGGCAAAAACAAATGGGCGTAATTCCACAGGATGCAAAGCTCACACCACGCCCAAAAGAAATTCCAGCCTGGGATGATATGAATGCGGATCAGAAAAAACTTTTTGCAAAGCAGATGGAAGTTTATGCAGGATTTGCTGAACAAACCGATTATGAAATAGGAAGATTAGTTCAAACATTGAAAGATATGGGCGAGCTGGACAACACGCTTTTCTTCTATATAGTGGGAGATAACGGCTCCAGCGCTGAAGGAGGCCCCGAAGGAACCTATAATGAGATGATGGCATTGAATGGGATCATCGGCAATGCATCCCAGATGATGAATCATATTGACGATTGGGGAAGTCCGAATACATTTCCTCATTTTGCTATCGGTTGGGCACATGCGCTGGATTGTCCCTTCCAATGGACCAAACAGATTGCCTCACATTTCGGTGGAACCCGCAATGGCATGGTGGTTCATTGGCCCAATCGCATAAAAAGTAAGGGAGAGTTCCGTTCGCAGTTCTGCCATGTAGTAGATATTGCTCCAACAGTGTTGGAAGTTGCAGACCTTCCTTTCCCAAAAATTGTAAATGGTACGGAGCAACATCCCTTCGATGGCTCTTCGATCGTGTACACATTCGACGATCCCAAAGCAAAGGATCAACACAACACACAATATTTTGAAATGTTTGGTAACCGGGCCATTTATCATGACGGCTGGATTGCTGCCACCAGACATTCGATTCCCTGGCTTATGGTCGCCAATCCACCGTTGAAAGATGACAAATGGGAATTGTATAATGTGGATGAGGATTTCAGTGAAGCCAATGACCTTGCGGCGAAAAATCCGGATAAACTAAAAGAACTGCAGGATCTGTTTATGAAAGTAGCAGAAGAAAATCACGTCTTGCCAATTGATGACCGGAGATCTGAGCGCTTCGATGCAGCCATTGCCGGAAGACCGGATGTGATGGGCAACCGCACATCACTTACTGTATATGAAGGCATGACTGGTATGATGGAAAATGTTTTTATTAATGTCAAGAATAGGTCATTTACCATTACTGCAGATGTGGAATTGCCCAATGCAAATACCAATGGAGTGATCATTGCACAGGCCGGACGTTTTGGAGGATGGGTGATTTATATGAAGGGAGGGAAACTGCATCACGAATACAATTGGTTTGGTATCGAACGAACCAATATTGGTTCACCTAAACCAATAGCCGCAGGCAAACATGTGATCAGGTATGAATTTGTTACCGATGGAGGCAAACCCGGGGCAGGAGGTCAGTCGATTTTATATGTCGATGGACAGAAAGTAGCCGAAGCGCATGTTGCTAAAACGCAACCCTTTGCTTATTCTGCGGATGAAGGAACCGATGTTGGTGTCGACAACGAAACTCCGGTGTCGAACGATTATAAAGAGGGAGATAATAAATTTACCGGGAAAATCAACAAAATAACAATCGACGTACAACCATTTAAACTCAGTACGAAAGACAAAGAACTAATAGAGAAAGGAAATGAAATCGCTGCATTGATTGAGCAATAAATTGCAGGCGAAAGAATTATTAAGTGAGCAAGAAACTAATTAAAGCTATTGTGCCGATAACTTGTGTAACTTTTTTTATCATTAACCAATTTATATTTCAAACTGTCTCAACTTTAATTCTGACGTTTCACATACAAAAAAAGTTGTTATATGAAAAAGCTATTTTGTTTTTCTCTGCTCGTTTTTTTCGTCGCCTGCACGGCTACTAAACTGATTCAGCCTACACAGGCAGATGTGGACAGGGTTTCTACCAAGTATCCCGGCTATTCATTGCAGGAACTACAGGGTGGAAAGGTCTTATTTGAACAAACCTGCAGCAGGTGTCACAAACTGAAAAACCCTGCTTCGAAATCTGAAAAAAAATGGGAGAAAATCGTTCCGACCATGATTGGGAAACTTACAAAAAAAGAGGGTAGGCAGGTTATAGACGCCAAGCAGCAGGATTCTATTCTAAGGTATCTTGTCACTATGAGTTCTGCGCCAAAATTGGAAAAGTAGGATCGCTTTGATTGATAAACATACAATTTATTTAGCGCAAACTGTTTGTTATTTGCCCGCATATCAAAGATCATTTTGTCGAATATCCTAATCCGTTATTTTTGCACTGATGGAAAAAATTCTGTTGCAGTGCGCTTCGGTTATTACCTGTTTGTTCCTGTTTTCCTGCATTAGCCAAGTGGATGTACCCCTCAGAACCGTGGCCCCGGAGCTTGTTGTGGAGGGATTGATCAGCACGGGGCCGCCTCCTTATACAATCAAACTGAGTTCTTCCGGACCTTATACCAGTACAACTGAAGCTGGTAAAGACTCACAATATTTTATTACCGATGCCAGGGTGACAATTGAAGATGACCTTGGCGATTCCACATCCTGCGACTGGACAGGTTTAGGAAATTACCAGAGTGTTGATTCCAATTTTATCGGTACAGTTGGCAGGACCTATACACTTAAAATTTATTTGTCGAACGGGAAAAAATATCTGTCAAGACCCGAAACCATTACACCTGTTGCGCCCATCGACAGTTTAACTGTAGGATATGACAGCGCCCAAACAACCAGCATTTCTCCGCCTCCTTTGATCGTAACTGTCAATTCGCATGACCCCGGAGCTGGTCAGCATTTATATCGCTGGGCTTCATCGGGCTATGTTCCGCGCAAGTCTGCAGGCTACACCTGTGGCAACAATTCGGTTGATTGTCCTGATCCATACAGTTGTTCTTGCAGGGCGCTCTGTGAACAATTCAGCGCCGATAACCAGATCAATATTTTATCCAATCAGTATATCGAAGGAGGTGAAATTGTTTTGCCTGTGTATTATTCCCCTGTGTATTGGTTCGGAACTCATTTCGTTGAAGTGAATCAATATTCGCTTAGTCTTGCCAGTTATCAATTTTGGGAGCAATATCTTGAGCAGACCAACCGCACCGGAAGCATTCTTGATCCCCTGCCCTCGTCATTGATTGGTAACATGTACAATCCTGCTGATTCAACTGAAATTGTGCTTGGGCTTTTTTCTGCTTCGGCGGTCTATACAAAAAAAGTTATCATCGTCCCTTTTTTTCTGCAGCAATACCTGCTGGAGAGCCTTGCAGGATATTACATCAAGCGCCACGATTGCAAGGATGTTTATCCCGGTGCACTTCCTGACGATACCAATCCACCCGGATGGGAAAACGCGCAGGAAATTGATCTTCACTAAATCTCTGCTGTTGTGGAAGCATTCAGCAATTTTAATCAGGCGCAAGTCGTTCGACTAACTCTGCTTAGCTTTTAGTTACTTTAAATCATCCGTCGAAACACTCGCGCCAGCAAATGGGAAATTTTTTTTGTTTTTGTTTGTGGCCATCGTTTATCGCCGATGTTTGTGTCGATGTTTGTGCCGTTGTTTGTGCCGTTGTTTGTGGCCATCGTTTATCGCCGATGTTTGTGTCGATGTTTGTGCCGTTGTTTGTGCCTTTGTTTGTGCCGTTGTTTGTCTCCCGACAAACAACATAAATAACATCAGCTACTGTATCAAAACCGGGCAGTTTTGTTTGATAACAATATCTTAATCTTTCGGGGAGCAACACAGGAAATTTTGGTTGTTATTTTGATTTGAAAAATCAAATCATTGTTATGCTCCGAAATTATTTCCGGGTAATGTTCAGAAACCTGATGAAAAGAAAAATGTTCACGCTCATCAATTTATTTGGACTGGCAACGGGCATGGCTGTGTGTTTATTGCTTGTAATTTACATCCAAAATGAATTTGGATATGATAATTTTCACCAGCATGGCGATCAGATCTATCGGCTTGCATTAGAAAGAAAATATCCCTATAGGGCATCATTAAGGGGTCACATTCCACTATCGATTGCGCAGGCTGTAAAAAAGGAATTTCCTGAAGTTCTTGAATTCACACATGTTGCAACTGTCGACGAAGACGGTTCAAAAGTAGAAGCCAGGGGGAAAACATTTACTAAAGAATCAGTGTTAGCCGCTGATTCGAACTTTTTCCGGGTTTTTACAGGAAATTTTTTGCAGGGGAATGCTCGCACAGCATTACTTAACCCTGGCACAGTCGTTTTGAACGAGACTACAGCAAAGAAATACTTCGGCTCGGTGGGAAATGCGATGGATAAACAGATCATCGTGGATGATTTTACTAAACTAACCGTTAGTGCTGTTTGCAAAGACTGGCCACAGAAATCTCATATGCGTTTTGACCTCCTGATGACTATTTCAGTAGACGTAAACAGGACAGAATATGTTTATTTTGGTCCCTATACTTATCTTCTTTTAAATAAAAATGCTTCCGCATCCTCACTCGAATCCAAGTTTTCTCTTATAGTAAATAAATATGTTGCACCTGTCGTACCGGGTCTCTTTGGTGAGCCATACGACAAATTTGTTGCTGAGGGTAATGGATATCGATATTTTCTTCAGCCTATACAGAAAATCCATTTGAATTCTGAACTCGACGACGAAATATTGCCGACCAGGAGCATTCGAAGTATACAGATATTTGGTGCGGTTGCTGCCTTCATTTTATTTCTTGCCTGCGTCAACTTTATTAACCTTTCCACTGCACTTTCAGTTGAAAGGGCCAAGGAAGTCGGGATTCGTAAAACATTTGGTTCACTGAAAAGCTCATTGGTCTGGCAGTTTTTGTCCGAAGCAGTGCTATTCAGTTTTATGAGTATGCTTCTTGCATTATTGCTTGTGTATCTTTTCGTTCCACTGTTAAACAAAATTTCAGGTAACGAATTAAGTTTTATCTATTTTCTGCAACCGCCTCAACTTTTACTAGTATTGGCCTTTTCGATTTTGGTTGGCGTTGTTGCAGGTCTATATCCTGCTTTTGTGCTTTCATCTTTCAACCCCATATCGGTTTTGAAAGGGAGATTTAAATCCAACAGTAGGGGTGTGGCATTACGCAATGGACTAGTTATATTTCAATTTGCTGTTTCCGTGATTTTGATCATCTGCACAATTGTAATCAATAAGCAGATGCAATATGTGCTCAGCGACAGGCTGGGCTTCAAACGGGATCATATTATTTCAGTACAAAAACCTTATTATTTGAGGTGGACGGCAGAGGACGGCAAAATTAAATTTGCGGATAGACGCCAGGCTTTTGTAGATGAAATTTCAAGAATTCCAGGTGTGGGGATTATAACCAAATGCGATCAATTGCCTGGAATTGATGATCAGAGTGGGGGCGGCACCTGGGTAGCATTAGAAAACAACAATTCCAGAACAGAGAAACTAATCCAGATTGATGATAATTATTCAAAATTACTTGGTCTGCAGATCTTGCATGGTAGATTTTTTTCCAAAGAATTTACAACAGATTCATTAGGCCTTATTTTAAATGAAAGTGCAGTGCAGGATTTTGGTTTGAAAAATCCTATCGGGTCCAGACTCATCTCCAAAGAACCATTTTTGAATTCTACCAATGGTAAGGAACAGAATGTCTTTACCGTGATTGGTGTGGTTAAAGATTTTCATTTTCAATCACTGCATAAAAGTATTGCTCCGCTAATTTTTATTAATTCAAATAAATTTGGCTGGGGACAGCTGGGGGTCAGCATTCAGGGATACCATTTTAAAACTGCAATATCGGAAATAGAAAAAACCTGGCATCGCTTTGATTCAAAACATGATTTACAATTTAGCTTTTATGATCAGAGTCTCGCAGCGCAATACAAATCGGAAGAGACAGAACAAAAGATATTAACCACTTTTTCATTGTTGGCTATTTTAATTGCCTGTGTCGGTTTATTCGGACTTGCCACTTTTTCCACCCTTCAACGGACAAAAGAAATTAGCATTCGCAAAGTCCTGGGTGCAATGCCTGCAACGATCATTATGATTTTATCCAGAGACTTTTTGCGACTGGTTCTGGTAGCTTCTTTGATTGCTTTTCCTGTTGCCTGGTGGGCAATGCACAAATGGCTGCAGAATTTTGCTTACCGGGTTGATATTTCCTGGTGGATATTCTTAGTGGCAGGATCGATCGCTGCCATGATTGCAATGATTACCATCAGTTTCCAGGCGATAAAGGCTGCGATAGCGAACCCCGCGAAAAGTTTGCGGGCGGAATAAAAAGATTTGCCTTCCACCGTTGTTTGTCGCCGTTGCTGTCAATCGCCATTGTTTGTCTCCGCCGTTGTTTGTCTCCAGACAAACAACATTACTCATTTTAGTTTTGGAACGGTGTTAGATCTTGCTCCATTCATCAACCGTAACTACATCTGCCTGTCGCAGAAAAACCTTAGTCGTCAGCACCCGATGCACTTCTTCATCAGCATCTGCACAACAATCTGACAACACTGTAATACGATAATCTTTATCTGCCGCTTCACGTGTGGTAGATAAGACCACACCACTGGTAGCGACACCCGCAAGTATTAAATGGTTAACACGAAAAGCCCGTAAAACTACTTCGAGATCGCTCCCGGTAAATGCACTGACGCGTCGTTTAACAACAACAATTTCACCTCTAGCAGGAGCGAGGGCTGGATCAACCTTCATCCATTCTTCCATATTTGCTCCGGCCCATCTTTCTTTGGCAGCTACAAAGCCTTTGTTATTTGTGCTTACTTCCGGAGCGCCCGGCCTGAATCCTACGATTACATAGATCACCGGGATTTTTTTCTCCCGCGCATGAGAAATTGCTTTAGCTGTTTTGACAACAAGCGCAGAAGTATCAGGAAGCATTCGCAGAATTGGAGCCTGCATGTCCATTATTAATAACGCACTCTGTTGTGTGTGCTGTTCCATGATGATTTTTTTTTGAAGTATTTTATTAAATTTTTTCGATCATAAAGTCTTCTGCTTCTTCAAGCGGTTTTCTTTTCTTTTTATCCATACTGTCTTTTCTTAGAAAACCCGAAAACAAAGCGACAATAATAAGTGTAATGATTCCCTGACCGAGCATCGTATCGGGAGCGCCGATCCGTTGCGACACTGACCCAATCAGTAAACTACCCAGGGGCATGGTTCCGAACATCGCCATAGCCACATAACTCATCATTCTTCCTCTCATATGCGCAGCGGAATTGACCTGAATGATCGTGATGCAAATGGTGGATTGCGACATGGTTCCAAACCCGCACAAAATGGCAAATGGCATAGCCAGCGGAAAATAACTGATATGTGAAAACAGCATCATCGCGATGCCAAGGATAATTGTATTGGTTAGCAAAACAATTTTCAGATCTGTTCCCCGCTTTAGTGAAGCAAGAAAGAAAGCTCCCGCAATTGCTCCCAGTCCGATAAAGCTATAGATATATCCGAATGTTTCTGCATTACCTTTGAAAATCACTTTGGCAAATACCGGTAACAATGTATCATAAGGCAATACAAGAAAACTGACCAGGGTAAGCATCAGGATGATCATTGAAATATTGATAGTGGTTTTCAAATAGCCAAAACCTTCAGCAAATTCAGATTTGATTTTCTTTTTTTCCCGCGGCAGCAGGTAGGGTGGCAGCTTCAATAAAAGTAAAGAGCTGATCACAGCAACAAAGCTCAGGGCATTTATGAGAAAGCAGGCGCCTGCGCCAAATCTTTCTAAAATAATTCCTGATAAGGCAGGACCTACAAGTCTCGCCATATTTACCATGGACGAATTGAGCGCAACGGCATTGGGTAATTCTTCTTTATCTCTCACCAGTTCGTGTACCAGCGGCTGGCGGGCAGGCACATCGAAAGCGTTGATAATACCAAGCACCACGCTGAGTGTGAGTATTTCCCATACTACATACCGCCCCCTGAACATGAGAATAGCCAGTGACAGCGCCTGAATCAGGGAAGCTGTCTGGGTAACCAGCAATATTTTATAACGGTTATGTCTATCTGCAACGATGCCCCCGAACAAGGAGAAAAGAAATGAGGGGAACTGGGCTGCAAACATGGTGAGCCCGAGCATAAAAGGGGAATGGGTCATGGAATAAATCACCCAACTGACCCCGGTGCGCTGCATCCAGGTACCAATTTGTGAAATTGACTGCCCGGCAAAGAATAACCGGTAATTGCGATTCCGGAAGGCCCTGAATGTATTTATCTTTCTATCTTTCTTCATACAACCGCGCTAATAAAAGAATGGCTTTTTCGATGATTTCTTTTTCCTGCCTGCTGTACTGCTTTGAAATCAGGGTAGCCAGCAGATCTTCTTTAGCCTGCCTTCTTTGCTCTATTTTTTGCATCCCCTTTTTCGACATCGATACCAATGATTTTCTTTTGTCAGTCGTGGATGGTTTTCGGGAAACATAATCAAGCTCTTCCAGGCGGTTCAACACCTGCGACATGAACTGGGAAGAAATATTCAACTGCGCGCAAAGCTCAGAAGGGGGGGCTTCTTCCTGTTCCAGCAATACCCTGACCACATTTTCTTCCGCTACAGATAATTGTTCCGGATTGCTGATTTGTTTTCTAAGGTTCCTGCTGAGCCTGCTCACCAAATCACGCAGGCTGTGCGCAAGCTGTTGATCACCTGCTGATGCCATATTTATTAAATTAACTTTGTAAAGTTACTTTGATAAATAATAGAAACAAAAATTTTGTTCTGATTGTTTCTTGCGCTTTGACATTCTAGGAGAAGGATCGATTTGTTAAGGCATCAGCTTCACGGGTTTAATTCCATAATTTAGCCTGACCACTACTCACTTAAAAAACCAGATATGAAAAAATTATTTTTCCTCGCAGCAGTTGCATTTTTACCCAGTATAGCCAGTTCTCAAAAAATGAAAGCCAGTTTTGATCATATTGGCATCCTGGTCAACGACCTTGATAAAAGCAGGGCTTTTTACCTGCGGATCATCCAACTGGATACCATCCCGAATCCCTGGCCCGGCCAGCGTACCACCTGGTTCAGCCTGGGTGATCATCTTCAGTTTCATTTAATGGAAGAAAAGGAAAAAAAATTTTGCATTCCTTTATTCAATCACCTCTGCTTTAGTGTGAGCTCAGTTGATGCATTCATCGAAAAACTTAATCAGGAACATATTGAATTTACTAACGCGGAAGGGAAACCCAATGCAATAACCAATTTACGTGCGGACAATGTAAAACAGATTTTTTTGAAGGACCCCGATGGCTATGTTGTGGAAATCAATGACAGAAAGCATTAAGACAGAATGTTCTTTGTTATTTTCTATTTTTAGCTTAAGCTATGAACCTGATAGATCACCGCGGGCAGCCATTTTAAAAAGTTGGTTATTAAGATTAGGAAAAACCCTAATGAAAATGTTCATTTTTTCTTCACTGCATGTATTCAAAATAGGATCCTTTAACCCGTTGATGCTGGAAATTCCTTGCAGCGCCCAAAGGAATTATTTTTTTAAATCATCCCAGTTATTCAACAGTCTGCGCAGACAAAGACGAATCGATTGTGCAAAGCTTAAAAATATTTAGATTTATCACCAACTTTGTGACGTGAGCAGTGATTTATGGAATTTTGGATGAAACCACGTTTCTTAACAGACCTTCTGCACCGTTTATGCGTAATAGATCAAAGGGATGAATTTCCCCAATTGTAGCCAAAAAAAAGAACCAGGTTTGAAAAGCTTATTCTGTAGGTGGAGAACAATTTACATGATCAGGTGCCTGGCGGCACCGCTGATTGCCGCTTCATTCTGCAACCACGGCGTCGCACAAACGAAGATAGTGCGGGGTATTGTAATGGATTCTATTTCGCGTTCACCACTACAAAATGTAAGTATCAGGATATTCAATACGCACCGAGGCACGATAACAAATTCAGAAGGCAGGTTCAGGATAACTGTTGATGAAGATACCAGGCAATTAGAGATTACCGCTACTGGATATCACGCATCATCCATTTTTCTTTCAGATTCTTCAGTAAAAGAATACCGGGTGTTTCTTTCCAGGTCATACAAGGAGTTGGCAGATGTAATTGTTAGTTCCAAACCGCGAAAATACAGGAATAAGAATAATCCGGCAGTTGATCTTATCCGAAAGGTCATCGCCAATAAATCAAGGAACGGGCCGGGCGCGGATCCACATCTTTCATATGATGAATATGAAAAAATAAGAGTATTGTTTGACAAACCCCCGAAATTTATTTATGACAATTTCATCATGAAGAAAATGAGATTTGTGTTTGAAAATGTGGACAGCCTGTTAGTGCCGGGTAAAAAACTTACACCGGTTTATTCGCAGGAAGTATTTTCGAAAAATTTTTTTCAGCACGAGCCCGAAAAGAAAAAAAAGATTGTTACCGGGCAGAAGAGCACCAATTATGGAGAATATTTTGATATGAAGGCGATCAGCGCGACGGCCAACCGCCTGTATGAAGACATCAATATTTATGATAATTCGATCTCTGCGTTTACCATGCAGTTTACGAGCCCGATTGCCAACTCCGGCCCCACTTTTTACATGTATTTTCTCGGCGATACGATTGAAGAGGAGGATGAAAAATTAGTGCAACTCTATTTTACCCCCCGTAACCCGGAAGATCTTCTGCTCCAGGGCAGGTTATACATTACGCTTGACGGGAATTATGCGGTACGAAAAGCCGAGCTGGAAGTGAACAAGCATATCAATCTGAATTATATCAGGAGCTTCAAAGTGAACCAGGACTTTGAAAAAGGAGTGGGGGACAGGTACCATCTGCACACATCTGACATGATTGCTTTCTTCAGTCCATTTCCTCACACTCCGGGAATATTTGGAGAAAGATCGGTAACCATCCAAAATATAACGGATACCATCATCCCTGAATTTGTTTTCAGGGGGCCACAGGTGGATTCAATCCAAAATGTGTCGAACCGACCCGACAGTTTTTGGGTAGTACAGCGTCCCGTCCCGCTCACAGCTGTGGAGGTCAAAACCTATTCTAATGTCGACAGCCTTGTCAAGATGAAACCCTATAACCGGCTGGCAGATTTTCTTATATTTTTTACTGCCGGTTACAAATCAGTTGGGAAATTTGAGATTGGCCCCGTAGGAAATTTTTATTCCTTTAATTCGGTGGAAGGAAGCCGCGTGCAGTTTGGCGGAAGAAC
>DATJWE010000099.1:0-33280 GCA_035501475.1 Puia sp.
AGCGATTATGCGAAACTGTTTTGTATATAGAGACTGCCGCGAGTGTTTCCGCAGGTAATCATGTATTCATGGAATAATCGAAGACTGCTGCCTGCAGAACAACTCTTGGCAGAAATAATTTCTAAACTGCACGATCTGTACATTCATGTTTTTTTCTTTTTTTTTAAAGTGAATCAACCTGTCAGGGAGTGAAATAAAACAATTTAACAGTATTTTTTTGAGGGATCTGTCCCCGGCCAAAATTATCAGCGAACTGGGCCCTAAAACCGGCGCAAGCGTTTCGATGGGAAATTGAGGTAATAACCCTCAGGAACGAAGATAGTCGAACAATTTGTGCCCTTGACTACGCGGGTCTTTGTCAACCTCAACAAGTTGAATAAAACCTGACAAGCAAACACTAATTCATATTTTTTGTTGCTTCTTTGCAAACCCCAACAACGGCGGCGGAAAATTATTGAACACGAAATTTTTGAGTATCTGTTCGACTTCTCATTCCTGACTTTGTTTTTTGTGGTTTTTGTGTGGTAAGGACAACTAATTCCCACTCTTAACGACCGGTTACCAAACGATCACAAATCTTTAATAAACCCGGTGGGTTCTTTTTCTTCCAAAAGATAAAGTACGTATGAAAAAGAAATCCTTATTAGTCCTGTTGCTGATAGTGCTCATCGCTGTAACTTTCAGCAGTTGCTATTGCATCAGGTGTTATCCTCGTTACCATTATGGTTATCATGGCTATTCTCGTTGATGAAACGGTAATGACTATGCGATAACTGCAGGCAGGATCATGGCTGCGAAAAGCGAAGTCGAACCAGGTCACGATAAATGCGGGTAAAATTTCAAGTTTTTTTCTCCCGGGAAGAAACGGTGAATTCCCAGGCCCGGCCTCAAAGTTTAATAATTTGCTTACTGCTTAAAATCTCATTGTTGCTTTCGTTGATCAGTTTTAGAATATAATCGCCGGGAGGATATGTAGTCATACAAAGAATATTTCCGCTGGTTACATTCTCTTTTTCAAATATTTTTTCACCGCGCATATTATATAATACAACGGTGACAGATTTAACATTCGGAAAATCGAAAACGATACGAAAACAGTCTGTAACGGGGTTGGGATACAAAATCACAGGGTTGGCGCTGTCGGCCGCTACATAATGGTATGGGTCTGAAATAGCGCTTGCACATCCGTTAAATGTTACCTGCACGCGGTAGTTTCCATTCTGCGTAGTTGGCAAATAAATCGAATCCGTTGCACCATTAATCGCACTACTGTCATTGAACCATTGATTGCCGCTTAAGGAAGAGCTTATCAATTCATTGTTATTTACCTGGGTTATGTATGGCTTGTCCGGTGTAGGGATTACCGTAATAATAATATTTGTGTCAGCAGCTATCTGCAAACCCTGCATCGTCACAGTGTCTGTATATTTTCCGTTGATAGTTACAACAATGGAATCCGCCGTGGCTCCGGAAATCATCGCACCATCTTTATACCATTGGTTACCGGAATGAAGTGAAGAATGAAGAGTAATCTGTCCTCCTTCGCAAAAATGCGTTGGCCCGTTAGAACTTATATCCAGTTCATTCATCTGGTTTCTCAGCACTTTCAAACCATAATCACCCTGCCCAGTAGTGAGCGCGATATCTGGCTTCGAGTCTCCATCAAAATCTCCGATGGCGAGCAGGCGATGATTATCTATGATGTTATATAGCTGCCTGGCTGCAAAAGAAATATTTCCCGGGCTGCTTGTGTTTTGATAAATAGTTATTCCATTGTAGAATAATTCACCGATCACCAGATCAGGTTTCCCATCACCATCCATATCGTTTAACACGCCATTGTAGGGGAACCCGCCTGTGAAATATTCGGTGTTGGTAAATGAAATATTTGAACCGGAACTCGTATTCCTTAAAACGGCAAATGCTCCTGAACTGTTTCCGCTATTCACTAAAAACAAATCGTTTTTCCCGTCTCCATCAATGTCTCCTGCGACAATCGACGAGAGATCATGATCGTCTACTGAAGCCGCATAAATCAAAAAAGGAGCTGCAAAAGAAATATTGCCCGGAGTGCTGGTATTTTGGCTGCAATAAACACTCAATGCGCTGCCAAAAATGATATCCGGTTTGCCGTCACCATCAAAATCTTCCCAGAGGCCAATGTTTACACCGACCGGTAATGAATAAGAAGAATTTTCAAATGATATATCTCCCATGCCGCTACTTGTATTCAGGAGAATCAGCGTTGAATTCGTTTGCGGAAAATTATAACCCTCGCCTTCAGCGATGATATCCGTTCTTCCATCTCCATCAATATCAAAAACCAGGATGTTGCTGATATTGACTACTGTCTTAAAATCAACCTGCGGGGCAAATAGTATGCTGTCCGTCGTACTGATATTTCTATACACAGAAACATAACCCGTATCATTTACTCTGTATTGCATCACTACCAGGTCTTTTTTCCCATCTCCATCCAGGTCTGCAACCCTGATTTCAGCTGACTCGCTATAATTACCGCCACCGTCATTGGCTCCGAAAATAGGGACGATGATTCCATCCGCAAATGAGATGACTTTTTTCGTGCTGGTATTTTTCCTTACAGAAATAAAAGAGCCGGCAGCATATCCGGCAATATCTGGTTTACCGTCATTATTAAAATCACAAAGCAACAGGTGCTGAGCCTCGTAATTATTCGGATTGGTGAATGTAACCGGAGGCGCAAATAGTGTGGAGTCAATCGTTCCTTTGATCGGCTGCGTAACATTGAAGAATGTATTTGATCGCCCCGTTAATTCAGTTTCCGTATTCACCACGGAGATTGTTTCATAAGTGACTCCGTCGGGAACTTCTGCAGTGAGCGAAGTTGGTGATGCTAAAACGATATTTGCCCGCACTGCACCGAAATACACGATATCATTCGCTGCTGTAGAACTGAAATTATTACCGGTAATAGTAACAATAGAACCAGTCTGGCCTGAATCGGGAAAAACCGAGCTGATGACCGGAGCAGGAGGGAGGTAGAATGTGAATCCCGGCACACTAACAGCTCTGACTGTTTTTACACTGACAGATCCACTCGTTCCACCTTTTACAACGGCCCTGATTTCTGTTGGGGAAATAATATTGAAGGATGAAGCATCTGTACCACCGAAACTCACGCCCGTTACTGCACTGAAGTTTGATCCCATTATCGTAATTGTATCTTTTCGTCCTGCAGAAGCGGGTGCAAAAGAACTGATCACGGGCTGTGCCACAACGAATCCGGGAATAGATCCCGTTCCGTAGGTGTTCGTGACCGTTATATCGCCTGAAACGCCAATACCAACTACCGCTTCGATAATTGTTGGAGAAATTATATTGAACGATAAAGCAGGAGTACCGCCGAAACATACTCCGGTTACCTGTATAAAATTTATTCCGGTAAGCTTCACCACGACTCCGGAATCCGCAGAAATGGGAGTAAAAGATTTTACAGCCGGAGGACCGTTAAAAGAAAAACCGGGCAGAGAAGCCGATCCATACGCATTGGTAACTTTTATATCGCCACCCGCTCCGGTATCTACAACTGCAGTGATTGTTGTGTTATCAATGACCGTGTATGACTTCGCCGGTATTCCTCCAAAAGAAACTGCTACGGTTCCCAAAAAATTATTTCCGCTGATGGTAACCGTTGAATCCTTTCCTGCAATCGTGGGAGTGAATGACAGAATCGATGGAAGTAAAATCTGGTTTTTATAAATCGATACCGAATTGGATGTAAAATTGCCGACCGCAATATCAGGATAACCATCATTGTTCAGATCACCCACGGCTTCGGCAAAAGGGGAATTGCCGGGAAAATCTGCGATGGCGCTGAAAGAAACATTTCCAATCGTGCTCGCATTTTGAAACAAGCTGATTTTTCCGTGACTGGATATTACCAGGTCAGGGTGTCCATCCCCATTGATATCTGAAATAGCGACATCATATGCAGAACTGATGTTATAAATATTGGAAGGAGTAGCTGCAAAAGCAAGATTTCCCGGACTGCTTTGATTCAGTTCAACACGGAATGCGATATTCTCTCCGTTGATAGCCCAGACAAGATCAGGTTTACCGTCACCGTCCATATCCCCAATGGCCAGCCCCATTGGCTGTAAGTCTGCGTAAAAATGAATTGGTGCGGCAAAAGAAATATTACCGGTTACACTCGCATTTCTGAAAACAGATACGGTATTCGTGTAATTATTAGTAACCGCCATATCCGGTTTTCCGTCTCCATCCAAATCCCCGATGACGATTGCCCAGGGACCTAAATCTGCCCCCGTGGAAATATCTGCTTTTGCAGCGAAGGATATGTTTCCGATACTGCTCGTGTTTTTATAAATTGAAATCGTGTTCGACACATAATTCGTTACAGCAATATCCGGCCTGCCATCTCCATCCAGATCCCCAACGGCGATGCTGTAAGGATTGTCATCAGTTGCATAATCTGTTTTTGGAGCAAAGGAGATCGCACCCGGGGAACTGATATTTCTGAAAACGGAAATCGTTTTGTCGACAATGCTGCCGGAAATCATATCCGGTTTTCCGTCTCCATCTAAATCACCCGCTGCGATGGCATAGGTTTGTACGCCGGTAAAAATATCCTGATGGGAAGCAAAAGAAATATTGCCGCCGCTGCTGGTATTGCGCAGAATGGACACCGAAGCCGGGGAACCGGTGGTGCTGTAATTATTGGCTGTAGCGAGGTCAGATTTTCCGTCACCGTCAAAATCAACCATCACCAGATCATTCGGATGTAAATCGGTAGTGGAGTCGATACTTTGGGCAAATGAGTTAGAACTGATATTTCCGGCATTCGTGAATGTGACCAAAAAAGGTTTCGAAGCATAAGTTGTGTATCCGTTGACAGTAACAGAAATTGGTTTGTAAGTGGCTCCATAAGGAACGGTAACTGTGAGGGAACCCGAAGATGCATTGGTGACGTTTGCTTTTACAGCGCCGAAATAAACAATATTGTTTGCAGGTGTCGTACTGAAATTGGAACCTGAAATATTCACAACCGTTCCAATCGGTCCTGATGTGGGAGCGAAAGAACTGATGTCGGGCTGTGCATAGGAAAAATGATTCATTAAAAAAATCAGTATTCCAATGAGCAGGCCCTGCCTGAAAAGCGGGAATCCTTGGGTCCTGGGATTATACAATCAGTCAGTATTGAGTTATTGGTGTTTTCAGCCCGGGTCGTTTGCGGGCCTCAGCAAAATAGTAAAAATATCCGATGTTGACAATATTTGTATTGAGCTCTTTATCAGGGAAATAAATGGGATTGGACAACATTTGGCTGTAGCAATAATGGCGCTAAGAAATGCCTATTCCCGGACAACTCCAAATTCGGAACTTTGCAGGAGCAGGTTCATTTTGCAAAAGATTTCTTCTTTGGAATGAAGTTCCTCCCCGAAACCACGTTCCGAGAAAGTCACCTGGAAGATACGCCCCTTTCCCTTTTTTATTTTTTTCTTATACATATACGCTTGCCAGGTTCTGACTTCCAAGTAAGGCCGTCCTTTCAGATCAACTGATTGGGGTCTCGTGTCCTGGGTCACCACATAGGAAGCGAAGGATAGATCCGCCGGCGTGGGGACATCTGTGTATGTGAGCTCGGTGACAGTTTCCGACTTTTTCAAAAGCTTTTTATCTGCTTTTTCAATTTTCGATTTGACAAAGTCTTTGAATTCATCAATTGAGTTAAAATCATAGTCACCCATTCGCTGAATCCAAACGAACTCAGAATAGGAGGGCGAAACCCAGAGATTTGCCCAACTATACAAATATCCCAAATCCGCATTTCCAAAATAATGTCTTACAGAAATGGGTGGTGCAAAAGTGAATTCATTGAAACCATGCGCCTTTGCCTCGTCACGTGTATACCAGCTTTGGAGTTTCTCGCCATGGAATATGTATTCCATAGGATCCGGATCATAAATCCTGATAGTGGATGCAGTCGAAGAATTAAATTTTTTTTCACCATCGTCCCGATCCAGCTGTTCCAGTTTGGCTATCTTTTTACCAGTCCCCTCTATTGTCATACTTATATAAATTTTTTCTCCGGGACTTATATTTATCCTGAGCGGATCCTTGGTTCCGCATCCGATCTCGGTCGCTCCCTGCTTCGCACAATAGATTATATATTTTGCTTCGCACATTATTCTAGCCATCGGAAAACGGTCAATATAGATCTCCTGCCAGAAATAAGGATTTGGATCAGATGCGGACCTGGTAACAAAAATTGTTGCATATTTTGAAGAATCCTGGTTGACAGGTCCCGGGAAATAAAGGCGGAGGGAATCGATAGTTTTCTGTTGTGCATATCCAAAATGGAAACTGAGAAATACAATAGCAGTGAAAACGATGCTTCTCTTAAAAACGATGTATTTCATATGTGGTCTGTTAAACCACAACCGTCCCGCAATAAGCGGGACGGTTGTAGAAAAAAATTTCATGATAATTCTGTCAGGGCCTGCGATGCGATCTGTATTGTGACATGAAGTTGACCTTCCCATCTTTCAATCGCCAGATTTCATGTATGTCTGCTGTATCTTTTTTTCCTTTTTTATTAACTGTGAATTCTCTTGCCCAGACGGCGACCCAATCCGTATTCCTATCATTGCTATGTAATGGAACCCAGGCATCAACTGAGTCAATCACAGAGGTAAATTCAGAACGATCAGCTGTCCCTCCTGATATAGCGCTGTCACGGATTCCACGGAACGTATAATTTTCAAATTGTAAGGTGACTGAATCTGCCCACAGGTCTTTAGTATCGGCCAATTTATTCGTTTCGTAAGCTTTCCAGATTGCCAGGACAGTTTTGGAGGTTCCGGGTTTTCCAATGTCAAAAGAAGAAGAATAGCCAGCTTTGTATGGATAACTGGTAGTGTCAGCCTTGGCCATTTGGGTAGAATCGCTGTTTGCCCCGGACGAAGATTGGTTTTGGCTACAGCTTAGCATAAAAAGAACAATAGCAATTGCGAAAAGGAATCTAATCATAAAATATATATTTAGGGTTAAAAAAGGCGAGCGATGAGAAAACCAAAAACATCAGGCGTGACAGTATTCACAAAAGCAGGCAGAAATTATATTGATGTTTGCAGTTTATTCTTCTCACTAAGATAACAAACCATATTATCAGCAACAATTTTCTTTTTTCCCAAACCGCAAAAACATTATTTCTGAATATACCTTTCGAGCCTGCAATGTCTGGCGGTTAAATTAACCGTCGAAACATTCGAGTCGGAGATCGAGATCAAATACATCAGATGATCTACTTTTACAAACAAATTCGGGACTATGGGAGGCAATAAATTTTTGTCTGACCAAATCATCACTGAAAATAAAAGTTACAATCTGCGCAGCCTTGAAACAAAACAAAACAAATCATTATGGCTGGCTGGCAGACCTGCAATTAATTCGCAAGCGCAAGCCTCGCGCTTTTTGAGATCCGCAGGTATCGCCCTTAGATATTGGCCAACAAAAGGCATTCCGCTTGCAAGCATGTATCAGGCTTGCACAGGAAACAACAAGGAAAAAGATGAAGGTCAACGAAGTGCAATAGAATTTACAAACGGGTTATTGGCATCATTTCAGGCTATTGAAGTAAATGTGATTGCTGCAAGAATTTGCATCGTAGATAAAGCAATAGTCCCTGCCCTTTATCGTCTGGTCAGAGGGGAAAGATCATACAATCAGGTTCCCAAACTTTCTTTCAACGCGCGTCAGGCCTACGATCTTATTTTAATGAAGGGCGAGATTACTGCAGGTGATCTGCGCAAAAAAATGGGGATCAAAAGTGGTCTGCAGGAAGATCCTGCTTATCTGGCTCTTGCTGAACTTCAGCATAATCTTCTTGTTGACCGGGGCCCCTTTATTATGCCGGATAAAGGGGTTCCCTATCTGAGCAAAGAAGGTTATCCTTATCACTTCTTCCATGAAGCCCACCAGGAACTTGTAACTGCTGCCCAGAAATTGACAAATAAACAAGCCGCGACAATTTTCCTGTCAGCCTACCTGAGCAGCTCCGTGTTTTGCCCGGTTAAGAAACTGATCTCTATGTTTAAATCCTTTCTTTCTGCAACTGAAATAGAAGATGCATTAAAAACTCTTTTAAAGGAAAAGAAAATCTTTTTGCTTGAATTAGAGCGGAACGTTCAGGTTTGTTCGATCTAAGGGGTCTCCGCCATACGAGCCTATATTCATTAGCTTCCTGCGCCGAACCCGGCAGGAAAATTAAGCTCGTACATTGCATAGGCTTAAGTCGGTCTGCCCGCGCCTGTATTAGCTCAATTGAATCACACTATTCATCCATTTGGTATTCAGCATTGTAAAAAATTCGGCTACGCTTGCATGTTATTACCAGAACACGGGTTGTTCGACTATCTTTGCAAATGATGAAGAATAATTTTAATTAACCATCGAAACATTCGCGCCGGAATGAGTACTTCTGGAGGACGTGTGGAATCTGGTAATATCAAACACAACATGAAAAAAGTATTCAAAAGGATTTTTTACTCCCTGTTGTTTTTGCTTGCAGTCTTATGCATTGCCGGATTGGTCCTGGCCTTCCTACCCTCCACATGGAGGATAAATAATAAAGGAATAACCCCGGAAGAAGCTGCGGCATTAAGAGAAAAATACACCGGCCCACATAACCTGTTTACTACAACGGATGGAGAAACTCTTTTTTTACGCAGATGGGATCCGGATAGTGTCGAACCTGCAAAAAAAAATATTGCCGTATTAATTTTTCACGGATTTACTGCTTATAGCGGTCCATATACTATGGCAGGCTTGCCCATTTCGAAGGGAGGATATACCACTTTTGGACTGGATTACCGTGGGCATGGTTTGTCCGGAGGCAACCGGGGCGACAACCCCGGCAAAGACCGGTGGATCGCCGATCTGGCAGAGTCAGTAAAATTTATCAAAGGACTTGGTTATTCAAAAGTGATTGTTCTGGGGCATAGCCTGGGTGTCGCGGCTGCTATATGTGCTGCTGATGCAGTTCCTCATGATATTGCAGGTTTGGTTTTACTGTCAGGTGCATACGAAAGCCGCAAAGGCGTTTCACAACAGCTGAGTTTTTTCCAAAAAGCGAAGCTGCTTTCAAGCGCCGTTTTTCGTCCATCTTATCGTGCAGTCGAATATTACCGTGAAGGCATGACGATATCTGCAGACACATTATGGAATTACAGGTATACTCCGCGATTTGTCATGATGCTGGACGTTAAAAAACTTAGACTGCCTGCGGATTTGAATATACCGGTATTGGTGGGTGTTGGTGACAAAGATGAGTTATTTGCAATTGATAAAGTGAAGGATTTCTATAATTTGATACCGGGAAGCCAAAAGCAATTTTTCGTGATGAAAAACGCCACCCATGCAAAAATTCCCGTCGAATGCTGGGAAGAAATTGTTGTGTGGCTCAATAAAACATTCGTATCGTGAAAAATCAATTCTGAGCAGGTGTTCCAGTCGAATTATTTAATTGTGACCAATCAGGCAGTTTTCATTCAATTTGAAATTATACATGTGCCGCCTGATTGATCACTATCTGGTTCTCGATGGGCCGGTATTGTTGTAATTGCAATCGGCCAATTCGTTATATAGAGAGCCAAAAAATAAAAAAGATGAAGCCACGGCTCCATCTTTTTATTATTAGTTTGAGATATTAGTATCGTTTCACAATCCGGAACAGGAACCGGACAGGTTCACCTATTACTCCGCTGGCTTCCCTTCTCTTCTTCAGTGCGTCAGACTTCCAGTAAGCCATAGCTTTGGCTGTGTCTGTAACGGCCAATACTATAGATACTTTTTTATTATCGTCCAGGTCATGGCCGACTACCCTGTCGGTTATCCCATTATTGAGTCTTTCCTGCTTGCCGTCTTCAAATCCTTTGACCCAGGCACCCCAGTCTTTTACAGTAAAGCTCGTCCTCGAACGGAGATTTGTCTCGAGCATCACAGTATCCTGCCAGGTTGCTGTAAGAATAGAAACCATGGGTGCGCCAATAACACCGCTTTGTTGCATTCTCTTCTTCAGGCTTGGATCCTTCATAAATGCTTTGGCCTTGGCGGTATCATCTATTTTTAAAGCAACCATCACCATATTTGAATCCTGCAGGCCCCGCCCAATTACATAATTGTGCATACCATTGGCCAATTTAGCAGAATCATGTCCCTCAAAGCCAGCCAGCCATTTTGCATAGTTGGCCACTTTATGTGTTACGATCACCATATTTTGTGGTGTGGTGATGATGGTACTTGCTGCTTTTGCTGCTGCCGCGGCTTTGGCGGCGGAGTCAGCAGCAGCTGTGGAGTCGGCGGCACTAGTTTTTTCATTGCCTCCTCCTCCGCATGAGATGAGGACGAATGCCATGACTGTGCTAAATAACAGGCCGGTAAATCTGAATTGCTTCATTGGTTTTGAGTTTTAAGAATTATTAAATAAAAGGGCCAGGAAAGAACGTCACAAGGGGTAAAGAGTTGGCAAAAGAGACAATAAATGTAATCAGAATAAATTTCACGCCAAATTTTTGTTCAATCCGCTGGTTGAACTAATATTTCTCAACTACTTGCATCGGACCGGGAAGTCTTGTATTGACCATTGTCCAACCTACTAACGCAAATGTATAACTGATATTAAAGACGGATTGATATGGAAGCGCAAATAATACCACTGGTGAATGAATAAGTCACAAATTCTTTATTTGCCTGAACCGGTAATTAATTTGTCTCAACAGGGATATTTTTCCTCTGTCTACACGCCCGCAGACGGATACCATTCCAGGCTTTTAATTATATTGTATATTAAACCTCTTGCCATGCCGGAATATAAAATTGCATCCCGGACAAAGCCTTTCAGGGCAGGGATTGATAAATTGATTTTATTATCTTGTCTCCTCATACTTTATTCTTTTCACTCTAATCATCTTTTAACCGGCAGGGATATTATTAAGAAAATGCATGAACAATATTATGGCAAATGGTATCATACATTGAGCTACACCCAAAAGATGGAATTCTTCAAAAAAGGAAAATTTAACGGTTCACAATTCTGGTATGCGAGTATTCTTTTTCCAACCGTTTTTCGGATTGATTATGTCGACCCTAAAAAAAGAAATACGGATATCATTACGCGCGATACGCTCTGGGAATTCAGGAAGGGATTGCTCCGAAACATTATCCCCGGCATGGGCGATGCTGTTTTTTTGTCGGGGGGCCTTTATTCTTATTCGCTGGATGAAGACTACCAAAAATTGAAGGACATGGGATACGACCTGGATAAATCCTTCCGTACGATATGGAATAACAAACCGGTGTATGTTATTGGCGCGATTCGGGATGGCGAGCCGGAGAACCAGATTTGGGTGGATGCCGTTAATCTTTATATTGTCCGGCAGCTTAATTTTTTTGGAAAGAATAAACAGGACCAGGTTTTAGAAAGCCAGGTGAAACTGGATGGTGGCTGGAGTGAAACCAAAGCCTCCATTTATCTCAACGATACCCTCAGTGCCGTGCAATCCTACCAGGATCTTGTAGTGAACAAGGCATTGGATCCTGCAGGGTTCGATCCTGGTCAGTATTTAGTCCACCCCACAGGCCCCTGAATCCTTATTTCATTTAGTAATAAATATTTTCAGCCATGAATCAAAAATTCGTTTATTCCCTGGCGTTAGGTTTGATATTGGTTTATTGTGTTGATGGACAAACGATGACTCATTATAATCTCCCTGACCTGGCAAAATCCGGTCGCCTGGAATTTTTTAATCGACAGCTGATTCCCCTGGACGACCCGGATTACGAAGGCATCAGTATTTCCGATGGAAAACTTGAGGGCGGAGCCTGGATTACAGGAGTGCAGATTTCGAATGGGATCATCGAGCTTGACCTGAGAGGAAAAAATGTAGATCAAAGTAGTTTTGTGGGAATTTGCTTTCATGGTTTGGATGAGGATACATTTGATGCAGTATATCTTCGCCCATTCAATTTCCTCTCCCACGATTCTGCCCGCTTCTCTCATTGCATCCAATACACTTCCTACCCGGTATACACCTGGGAGAAATTGCGTAAGGAATTCCGCGGTCAGTATGAAAATCCTATTCCAAATCCACCGGATCCCGATAGCTGGATTCACATGAAGCTTGTCCTCGACTATCCTTACATGACAGTATATATCAACAATAGGCCGGATCCGGTTTTCCGTATTCAACAACTCAATTCCCGCAGATCAGGAAAAATTGGCCTCTTCGTAGCTGATGGCTCAGACGGAGATTTCGCTAACCTGAATATCAAAGAGTTTTAATTGATAGCGTGAATGGTTTGCCAGCAATATTATATTTGTGATTATTCATAAATCCACAGGAGAACCGGCTTCGTTGATTTGTCGATGATAGCAGAGAGTTTATTTAAAAAGCTGCGATTGACCATCGGGCAGCCAAAGCTGTTGCAAAGCGGCTCGGGATATATTTCATGATCCGGGACCGGATCAAATCCATGCAAAACAATTCCTCTTCTGAATGCATTTGAATTGGTCGAATCCAAACCATAAAGCCGGTATGATTTACCAAATTCTCCAAAATAAGAAGGACCTACTTTATACTTTCCCATCGAGCTGCAGCCACAATTTGGTGTGTTGGAGAATTTTGCTCCTTCAAGGAAATGGGTGTTGCAATTTCCATGAGCAACCAAACCTGAGCATTCAACCCTAAAATCATTTATGTTGAAGACAAAAAATCTTTTTTTGCCACTGGCAATTCTCATGTCGATTAAAAACAGATAATCAGGAGAGAACCCATTTTCCTCAGCATATTTTATCGCCTGGCTCAATTCTTTTCCCCATGCCAATCCTGACGGGTCAGTTGAATCGTTGAATTGCATTGGAGATGAAACCTCTGTACTTTTTGGAAAGAAAAAATAATTCGATAGATACTTGTTAATAAGAGTAGGGGAAGAAGTCAGGCCTTTAAAACCTGCCAGCATTATGATCAAGCTAATGATTCTCATGGGCACGGATTTGATTATAAATAATTTTAGAGTGACAGGATATTCTTCCAAAGCCTACTCCATTAGTAACAGCTAAGGGATTTCATGTAACCAATATGCTCTGCAGGAAAATCTGCCGGCATTAACTACAACGAGTATTTCAAAACAGGAAAGGTTACTGAAGCTGTGTTTGCAACTCAAATAAGGCATATCAAAATAATCCCGGAGAGGAGACTATCATTCATAGGAGATTTTTGTCTGAAAGAAGCAAATAGGTGGATAAGAGTTCAAAGACATCAGGTGAATTGAAGAACAGAAATAGAATTTTGTTCAAACGATCATCAGTCCTGAATGAGCAAAAATGAAACAAAATTTATGCCAGAGATTTTTTTTTGGGAAGTGACCGCCGAGGAATCAATTCATTAATTTTAGTCCGGAAGACTACCAATAAGGGGATATGCCTGAAGAAAAAAATATAGAAGACCAGACTTCTCCGGGGGATAGCAAAGAAAATATTAATGCTGCTATACTGCCAGTCCCCACCGAACCAGAAAACAATCCCAATCGCACCCGGTAGCATTACCAAGTAAAGCAACTGAAAATATGGAAGTACATCATCACCCCGACCTGCATCATAAATCAAAACACTGGAAAGAATATTTGCTGGAAGGTTTAATGATATTTATTGCCGTTATGTTAGGGTTTATTGCGGAAAATATCAGGGAGAATATCACTACCCGGGAACACGTTCGCGAGCTTACAGCGCAATTGGTTCGGGACCTGAAGGCCGATACCCTGCAATTAAATGCGATTTTTCGGGGTGAAACGCAAATCATTAAGGCCAATGATACTTTGATTAATCTTTCGCAAGAGCCTATGAGCAGGGAAAATATTGAGCACCTCGTTAGACTCGTCATTGCCTCCCATAACTTGTGGCTATTTCACCCGTCTTCAGGGGCTGTTGCCGCCATCAAAAATGAACTTCATCTGAAACAATTTTCAAGTTCTGCAATAATAGGGTATATCTCAGAGTATGAAAAACACACCGCATTGGTACACACTGTCCAGGATATTGCGCTTCAATATCAAAGAAGTTTTATTGATCCATTTTTGCTTCGACATCTTGACCCGGCTAATCTGAAGGCTGCTTTCAACCATTTACCTCTTCCAAACCCTGAAATGAGGAACTTATCCCAGGAAGATATTACTCAACTGGGCACGGATATGGTGCTGATCAGAATTAATACAGATGAATTGTTAAGAGATAACCGGGAATTAAAAACTGATGCGGTAAAACTTCTTCAATACGTAAAAAAACAATATAACCTGGAAGAGGATTGATATGATTTTTTATTTGTTCATCACTTTCGTTTGGGTTTTCCACAGATCAGCAATAGCATTACACTTAATCCGTGTTATCCTGAACAGACTTGTACCTTTGAATTTTCACTGCTGTCAGAGATACTAGCAGGTATGCATATGCGCCTTTTATTTGGAATAATGCGGTTGTATTTATTTTTTTCGCTGTTGTCTGCATTAATTTTCCCTACATTTGATAAACCTCTCTCTATGCCCGATACTACTTCACTCAACCCGAAGGCAGGAGACCAGCACAGTTATGACGCCATCGTCATCGGCTCAGGTATCAGCGGAGGCTGGGCAGCCAAAGAGCTCTGTGATCATGGATTGAAGACTCTTGTGCTTGAACGCGGAAGAAACGTCGCACACAAAAAAGATTATCCCACTGCCATCAGGGATCCCTGGCAGTTCGAACACCGCCTGCAACTGACAAAGAAAACCATTGATGAGAATCCTGTTGTCAGCAAATGTTACGCATTCGACGAAAGCGCCCAGCATTTTTTTGTGAAAGACAAAGAACATCCTTATGTCCAGGAAAAACCCTTTGACTGGATCCGTGGTTACCAGGTGGGAGGTAAATCGCTCATGTGGGGGCGGGAGACACAGCGCTGGAGTGATTTTGAGTTCAACGGACCGGCGCGCGATGGCTTCGCAACAGACTGGCCCATTCGCTACAAAGATTTAGCTCCCTGGTATAGTCATGTAGAGATCTTTGCAGGTATCAGCGGCAATCGCGACGGCATCGAGAATCTGCCCGATGGGGAATTCCTGCCGCCCTGGGCTTTCAATTGTGTGGAAGAAAATATGCGCGAGCATTTTAATGCTCATTACAGGGAACGCCGCATGATCGTTGGCCGCTGCGCACACCTGACCGAGCCAAAAGAGATTCACCTGAAGCAGGGACGTGGAAAATGCCAGGCCCGCAATCTCTGCCATCGGGGTTGTCCCTTTGGCGCCTATTTCAGTTCAAATTCCTCCACTCTGCCATGGGCCATGGCTACGGGCAACCTCACTATGCGTCCTTATTCGGTTGTGCATTCTATCATTTATGATGAAAAAAAAGCGAAGGCAACAGGTGTTCGTGTGATCGATGCAAATACAAAAGAAACGACAGAATATTTTGCGAGGATTATTTTCGTGAATGCATCCTGCCTGAACAGCAACCTCATTCTGTTGAATTCTACATCGAGCCGATTTCCAAAGGGATTGGGCAATGACCATGACATCCTGGGTCACTACCTGGCTTTCCAGAATTATCGCGGCATGATCACTGCGGACATTGATGGGCCCACAGACAAATATTATTATGGACGTCGTCCATTGGAAATGCTGATCCCCAGTTTTCGCAATCTGCGCAAACAGGAGATGGATTTCCAGCGTGGCTATATCACCTTCTGGGCGGCTGGCCGTAATCGCGCGAATGCAGAAGGGATCGGTGGCGAATTTAAGGAAGCGCTTACTGAAGCCGGAAACTGGACTGCCTATATGTCTATGCAGGGTGAGGTTATTCCCCGTGCGGAAAATCATGTACGCCTTCACCCGGAGCTCAGGGATTCCTGGGGCATCCCCCAGCTGGTCACCAGCGTTGGTTATTCGGATAACGATGAGAAGATGCTGAAAGATTTTCTTCAGCAGGCTGCAGAGATGCTGGAAGTGTCGGGATGTAAAAACACTACCCCTTCTGATCTGAAATGGTCACCCGGCCTGGATATCCACGAGATGGGTGGCTGCCGGATGGGAACTAATCCGAACAACTCCATGCTCAACGGTAATAACCAGCTCCATGCATGCCCCAATGTATTCGTCACCGACGGTGCCTGCATGACTTCCACAGGAAATCAAAATCCTTCACTCACTTATATGGCCCTGACGGCGAGGGCAGCGAATTTTGCGGTGGATCAACTCAGGAAAGGAGAATTATAATCCCCTTTTGATAAGAGTAAGGATATAACGTAAAGGCATACTCGAATCCCGGCCTTTCCGGTTTGAAACTTTTTACATACCGGACTGTAAAATTGTATGTGAGGAAAAGCTCATCCTAAATAAGGTTTACTCTTATTTTTTTCCTGTGAAGAACCAGTGTACACCATATTTATCACTAAGATGCCCGTACATTCCAAATGGCATTTCCCTCAATTCGTCAAGCAGGCTTTTATCTGCTCCTTCTGAAAGCTTGTCGAAAATTTCCTTCAGTTCATTATAAGTTCCTCCATTGATATACATGGCAACAGAATTACCCTGTTTGAATTTTCGGATTGGATGTAACCAGTCTGTGGCTGAGAATTCAATGACATTGGTTTTTAAATATGCATTCGCAACCTTATGATGCTGTTCCTTAGGCATCTGGCCTTTCATTGGCGTTTCGTCAACCCTGGTGAGTCTTAATTCACCACCAAGACATCTTTGATAGAATGCCATAGCGTCGGCACAATTACCATCGAATAAAAGGAATGGAGTTAGGTTTATCATAATTTTTGCCTCCCCGGCTCTTGATTTTTTAGTTATAAAATAAATAAAGATCAATTTTTTTGATGATCTCACTCATATATAACAAATGAGCTTCGCTGAATTGGACAAATAAATAATTTTTTTGGTAATGAAATTTCATCCTGCAGAGACAAATGAGTTGTATCTTAATTAACCTGGCATTTAATGTATACATTTAACCACCGATAATATTCGGATAGCGCCCGACATGAATCCCTTACTGCTGTTTATTATCATCGTTGTCTATTTCCTGCTGCTCATGATCATTTCAAGCCTCACTTCACGCAAAACGGGGGATACAACCTATTTTGATGGCAACAGGCAATCGCCATGGTTTTTGGTCGCATTTGGAATGATCGGCTCAGGCATTTCTGCCGTATCACTGGTTTCTATTCCCGGAAATGTGGGCAACAATCATTTGTATTATTTCCAATTTATCCTGGGCACCATCGTCGGCTATCTTTTTATTGCATTCGTACTCACACCGATTTATTATAAACTGAAACTGGTTTCGATTTACAAGTACCTGGAAATACGGTTTGGGAAAGTGACTTATAAAACCGGTTCGCTTTTTTTCCTGGTATCCCAGTCATTTGGTGCAGCACTGAGATTGCTGTTATCGATCAAAATTCTGCAGTATGCATTTTTCGACTCACTTCATATTCCTTATTTCATCACCATTATTGTGGTGCTGATTCTGATCTGGCTTTACACCAATAGATCAGGCGTGAAAACAATTGTATGGACTGATGCGCTTCAATCTTTTTTCCTGATTTCGGTGATTTTTATTTCAATCCTTGCCATCAAACAGTCACTGCATTTTTCTTTCCGTGAAATGATTACTGCCACTATCTCCCATACCTATTCGAAACTTTTTGACTGGGATTTTCATTCAGGTTCCAATTTCTTTAAACAGTTTATTTCCGGGCTGCTCATTACTGTTGCATTGGTTGGACTTGACCAGAGCATGATGCAAAAAACGCTGACCATTAAAAGCGCGGCGAATGCTAAGAAGAATGTCTTGTCCTTCAGTTTTTTTATTGCATTTGCACAAACGATGTTCCTTGGACTTGGCGTACTGATGTATATTTTTATTGAACACAACGGAGTTCCCCTGTTGAAAGAAAACGGGGTAATTGAAAATACAGACGGAGTCTACCCATTGCTCACGCTGCATTATTTCGGAAGTATCGGCGCCATTGCTTTTCTGATTGGAGTAGTGGCATCCACTTTTGCAAGTATCGATGCCTGTATCACCGCACTCACTACGGTGTTCTGTTATGACTTCATGAATATTGAGCAAAAAGAACATAATAAGAAGAGAGAAATTAAAAACGGCGTTCTGATTGGAGTGAATGTCGTAATGTTCTGCATCGTGATGGGGTTCTGGAATAGCCGGGGCGCCATCATCAACACTATTTTTAAAATGGCTGGCTACACATATGGTCCGATCCTGGGATTGTACCTGACAGGGCTGTTCTCAAGGATTTCTATTAAAGAAAAATGGGCACCTGTTGCATGTATTATGGCGCCCCTGCTGACTTATGCGGTGAATGAATGGTCTGTTCAGCAATTTCATTTTGATCTGGGCTTTATGAATATTTTTGTAAATGCACTGCTCACGGTTTTGTTTTTAATAGCAATCAAAAGAAAAAGTCAATGACTGGAAATCCTTTTTTTTCAATTACAAAAACAAAAGAAAAAAAACATATGGAAATATGTGCCGAGATGATGTCAGTTACTGATCCGTGGATTCGATATGGCATGGATTATGACCTTTGTCTAAAAGCATTTGAGGGTGAGTTCAGGGAAATATATATTCTGGAAATTGAAAAGGTTATTGCCGGTTTTGCCATTCTGCAAATGACCGGAACTTTTAAAGGGTATATTCAATCGCTTTGCATAAATGAACAATGGAGGGGCCGGGGACTTGGATTGAAACTCCTGCAATTTTGCGAGGAAAAAATATTGGAGATATCACCGAATATTTTTATCTGTGTGTCAGAATTTAATCATAAGGCAATCAAATTATATGTCAAATTTGGTTTTGAATTGATAGGCAGGCTGAACGATTTTCTGAAACCCGGTATTACTGAATTGCTGATGAGAAAAACCTATGGGCCGATTGTTGGGTACCAGCCAAAAACACGCTTGCTTTAAAATTTTTATTTCTCTTGAGTGAATGCATTGTGCAACACAAACTAATATTCCATTGTCATCTTCAAAGCAAGCTATGAAATTTCTACTTGTCATCGTTTTTTTCGGCATATCAGCGCTTTCTTGCACAAAGAAATCAGTTGAGATGGCCTCCGCCAGCAATTCAATTCAGGGGAAATGGAATATTTTGGTGGATTCATTTTATACGCTTGTCGGGGCGGCCAATCACCTCGTAGTTTATAGTGGGATGGCAGGTGATTATTACGATTTCAGCGCGAATGGCATTCTGATAATTAAAGAAGAATGGGCAACCACAGATACTACCACCTACAAACTGGTTTCGTCCGATCAGATCATAATTCCGGTTTTCGGGTTAACAGGTAATGGTGTCTTACCCGTGAGCACGATTGACAGCTTATCATCTCATGAATTGATAATTACTTCCCCATTCTCTCTTACTCCCGGAGGCCTGTTTTGGAGAAAGGCGATTTTGTACAGATGAGTTAACTGACAGAATTAGACAAAATTATCCTTTACAGCCGCCCGATTATTTTTGATACCTAAATCCTGATTTTCAATTTTCCACCCTATCCCGGATCCCCGAATCCCGGATCCCGTCCCCCGGATCCCGTCCCCCTCCACCACCGGTTTGCCTATGAAGGGTACTATTCTACTCCCCCCGGGACCTGCTTTCCGCCTTGCAAACCTCATATATTATTCCTACATTTATCGACTGCTTTAAGCAGTATTTTGAATAGTTACTCCTTCGGACCCCTAATAGATTACCCTGGATCCAAATCTCCTTTGAAAGTTAGGTTCCCTTTGACGCTTACACAATTGAAACAATTGATTGCTATGGAAAAAGCAGGCTGGAAAGTTATCTCTGATCAATGTTGCTCTTATCCCTATATCGGACATTTGCATTTTGGGGACAAAAAGGATCTTTTGCTTCCTGATCATCATGAGGAGGAGCTATGTGCATTGCATGACTATCTTTCCCGTAACAGGTATAAATACAGGCAGTTTCTCAAACGCAAGGGAAGGCATCCCATGCTTGATCTCTACGCTTGTTTTCAGCCTTTCAATGAAGCATTCAAAGCTCTTTTCCCGTTTGTAAATTATATCAGGCAACAGTTAAAACCCGGCGATAAGATTCTCAATCTCTGGGATCGCAGTGGATGGATGGCCAGCATGCTAGCGGGCTGGTTTCCCGAACAGCAGATCATAACTGTTTGGGAAGGTGATAAGGATATTCTGGGTTACAAGGGTTTTGATTATTGGATGTCTGCTGAGAGAAGAAAAAATCATAGAGTTTTTTTTGCCGATTTTTTAAGGCCACTGCCTTTTGAAAATGGAACCATGTCTGCAATTGTTGGTATGGATTTGCTCCATCGTTTTCATCAACCGGAACTGCTTGCCGAACTG
This sequence comes from Puia sp., assembly GCA_035501475.1. GTDB lineage: Bacteria > Bacteroidota > Bacteroidia > Chitinophagales > Chitinophagaceae > Puia. The sequence continues at coordinate 20,452 of DATJWE010000099.1, forward strand.
CACCGGGTAGCCAGGGCATCAGCGCCGATTATTTTCCCGCACGTACACCTGACAAACAATGAACCTAAACCTTTTTTTGAACGCGGCATGCGGCAGCTTCACGGAAAGGAATATGATTTCCTGTTTTCCCAACTCCGGCAGCAAACCGGCAGATACGGATTTGTTCTTTCTGAACCTGCTACGTTCAACTGGAATGACCGGAGTGGAGAAAAGAAAAAACAACTCGTTTCAGAACCTGATCATAGTGATTACAATGCCTGCATTGCCTGGCTGCCTTCTAAAAGTGAAATATACCTCGAATCCTGGAAGGGTCATGAACAGGATTGGGAAAATATGTACCTGCTGCAAAACCCGCTCCTGCGAATCGATGAAGTCAATCATACCATTGCATTTAATACCGGGTTGTACGGACCTCTTATTGAAGAATTGCTTGAGAGACACCAGGTTTATTCCCGAAGAGTAAAGCCTGGCATCGGGAAGAAAGTTGAAAAAGATGTTGTTGAGGTTTTATATTGGGCTCTGCAGGGGTACACGCTGAAAGAAATCCTGAAGAAAACGAATATTTCAAAGTTGAGAATGCAGCAGATCCTTGAAACAGTCTTCATGCTCGAACTCGCACAGGCCGTACCTGTTGATGAATCGGGCTTTCGGTTACAGACTTTGCTGGGTCATCAAAAATATATTCCGGAAAGTAAAGAAAAAGACCTTCAATCATTCTGGAAACAGGCAGTTTTATTTTACCCTGATCGCAGTTTCATAAAATCAAAAGAAGAATCGCTTACCTATGCTGAAGCAGATGAAATCATTATTCTGCTGCAGAAAGCCTTATTGAAAGAAGGACTCTGCAAAGGTGACAAAATACTGATCTGTGGTGAACTGCATGCAGAGTTGATTCTTGTCTTCTGGGCTGCCGTCAGTCTGGGTATTATCGTTGTGCCGGTTTCTTCAAAAGAATCAGACCTGCATATCCGGGGTTATATCAACAGTGTCAGGCCTTCGATCATATTCACAGATCCTTCGCCATTTTCTGCGCTTAACCATGACCGTTCGTTAAAAGTAATCATGGTGGATCACAGCGGGGATCCGGCCTATCAGCCTGAATACTCCTTCGATTCCTGGTTATCTTCTTCCCACAGCGATGAAACGCAGAACGTGCATGGGCATTCTCCCCAACCGGATGATATCGCTGTTATATTATGGACGACAGGATCTACCGATAACCCCAAAGGAATTCCGCTGACTCATGCACAACTGATTCATTCAGGCCGTGTGATGGCAGAAACCTATCGTTGGGAAGAAAGCGATCGTTATTTTGCGCTGGGCGGATTGGAAAGCATGAGCGGCTTAAGACATGCTACTGTGGCAATCGCTGAAACAGGCGCCTGTTGCGTGATCCCGGAAAAAGGAAACGATATTCATGCGCATTACCAGGCCATCGCAAGAGAAAATATAACGATCCTTACTGCAAACCCGCTTTTTTTCAAACAACTTCTTTTCGTTGAAAAAGGAATTGGAAATGTTTCTTCAACGCTTAGTCAGATACGCCTTGCATTGTCTACAGGCAACCAGTTGTCACCGGGTCTGCGAATAAAATGGCAGCAGCAAACAGGCAATCAGTTGCTGAATTATTATGGACTTACGGAGACATCGGGCATTTGTATTGCTGAGCCACCCGCTTTTCAGTCGCGGGATGATCGAAGCATCGGTTTGCCTGTTGACTGTCTTGTAAAAATCATCGATGAAAATGGAAATGAAGTTTCTCCCGGCACAAAGGGAGAACTTTGCATATACGGCGCCGGTGTATTTGGAGGCTATTACCAGAATGAAAAAGCGACAGAATGCAGCCTCGTCAATGGGTGGTTCCATACAAAGGATATCGCTATGCAGAACAAAGACGGCAGCATCAGTCTTTGTGGAAGATTGTCCGATATTGTCAAATTGCCTTCGGGGCAAAGGATAGAACTATCCGCCATAGAAGAAATAATGGAACAAATTCCACGATTGTCTGACTGGGCTGTATGCTCCGTTTATGAAGAGGAAAAAGAATCAATTGTCATTTTCATTATTCCATCTCAAACAGGAAATCGTGAAGAACTGGTGTTTGCGATTAGAAAAAAAATGGCTGAACGTATCGGCTCCTATGTTATACCTGCATGCATCGAAACGGTAGACCAGATTCCCAGGGGAAACCATAACAAAGTGCTGAGAAAACAATTGCTTGAGAATTATTTTCAAGTGATAAAATAACCATATAAGCTATGCTCGAAAACCTCTATAGTCAGGTACCCTCAAAAATTTTCCTTCAAACCGGGAGAAAAAGTTATTCTTATCAATGGTTGCAGGAAAAGATCAAAAAGATTTCAGGTCTTTTCAAATCCCTGAATTTATCGCAGGGCGACAGGATACTGCTTGCCGTTTCGGATGAAAGCGAAATGAGCGCACTGTTTCTGACAGCGCTTGCTAATGGCATTACAGCAGTGATTGCAGATCCCGAATCAAAAGCTCCAAGGGCTGAAGGAATTATCAGGCGCACCAATCCGAAATGCCTGATTGCAGACAAACCGACCCTTGAGACATGGAAAATCTCTTCTCCCGGACCAATGGCAGTATTATCTTACCAGAAGAACGGAAATTCATCAGCAGGAATTCTTTCCAAATTCCTGCAAAAAACGAAACTTGAGCCTTTATCCAATGACTACCTGTCTTTGCTGGATAAAGCGATTCCAGCCACTGAATTTCCCGATCCACCGCTATCTAACGGATATGCATATATTATTTTTACTTCGGGTACTACGGCGGATTCCAAGGGAGTTGCCATTACTCATGGCAACCTTTCGGCGCATTTGGCTACTTTGAAAAAAGTATATAACCTGAACCCGGATAGTGCATTATTAAATCAGCTCATGTTATGTCATGCAGACGGATGCATCCAGGGACCGGTTTTATCTGCTTACACAGGATGTACCTGGCACCATCCTTTCCGGTTTACTATTGAACAAATTCCTTTTTTGCTCGATTATTGTTATGCCAACAGCATCACTCATTTCTTCGTTGTGCCTGCGATGCTGAATTTGATTACGCAGTTCTCAGAAAATTATGAAGGGAGTTTTCTTTATCCCGAGTTCAAAGCCATCCTTTCCGTATCAGCTCATCTTGAAGCATCATTATGGGATAGGTTTGAATCCATCTTCAAAGTACCAATCTGTAATATCTATGGATTGACGGAAACGGTTGCCGGAAGTCTCTTCTCCGGTCCATTACAGGATACATTCCGTAAATACACAGTAGGCAAGCCCGTCGATTGCAGCATTAAGATTATTAATGATGAAGGAAACGAGATAGAAAAAGGAGAAACCGGAGAACTATGCCTGCGTGGTGATCATATCATGAAAAATTATTGGGATGATCAGGCAGCAACAAAAGAAGCAATCAGGGAAGGATGGTTCCATACTGGCGATCTTGCATCACAGGATCGGGACGGGTTTATAACAATCAGGGGCCGCAAAAAAAACCTGGTTATTTCCGGCGGAATCAATATTCAACCCGAAGAAGTCACAGAATGTCTGTTAAAACATCCTGCCATATCAGAATCCTGCGTATTGGGTCTGCCGGATGAAGTATTTGGTGAAAAACTGGTTGCAGCTGTTGTGCTCAGGCCCGGCTATTCCTCTACCACTGCAGAAATTGCTGAATATTGTCGTCAATTTCTCGAAGAAAAAAAAGTGCCTTCCAAAGTGCATATTGTTTCTGCATTGCCGAAGGGAGTGTCGGGCAAAGTTCAGCTGAATGTATTGAAAGATCGTTTGTCCAGGGAATTATTCAAGCCTAATGGAGTAAATGGAAATGGGAATGGGAATGGAAAGTATACGGAAGATGTTTTACACATTGCAGCTGAATCATTCCAGGTTCCTGTTTCCAGGCTTTCTATCCAGGATACTTCCCAGACTGTGGAAGGATGGGATTCTTTGGCGCATCTCAGCTTCATCACTTCACTGGAACATCATTTTAAAATCCGGTTTGACACGGCTGAGGTTATCACGATGAACAGTATCCGAAAAGCAGCTGAACTTATAAAGGAAAAACATGGATAATCCGGGCCGGCAAATATACCCTCCATTAAGAATCTGGTTTTATTTATTTATTGTTGCGCTGTTGATCCCGATCTCGCTCTATTTTATTGATCGGCTTCGCACGCAGTATGAATATAATTCAAGATCAGCATATCTTACTCATGGATTTGATACTGCCGGTGGCAGACCCGTCGTCCTTTTCCTTGGCACTTCACTTCTTGAATGCGGCGTCGACAGCAGTCGAAAGATAGAAACATGTGTCAGGGATTTGTCAGGCAAACAGATTGTGCTGCTGAAAGTTTTCAGGCGTGCTTCGACCCTTGCTGATATTGTGTATCACACGAAATCGCTTGGGCAAGTACAGCCCAATCTTGTGGTGGTCGAAGCAAACATGTTATTTTACCGGTCTGCACAGGAACCCGTATTAACCAAATATCTTGATCTGTTTCGGTCAGTGATTACGCTGGATCCGATGTATAAACCTTATTTTCCTGATGCCCGCCCTGTTTTCAGGGTAATCAGGAAAACAGTGAACGAAGGAAGAAATGGTTTGGTGGACAGTTTTGATATTTCTTCTTTCCGGGAGCTTGCCGCCCGTTGGCAGTCGAAAGGAACACATTTTCTCCTGATCAATTTCCCAATAGAAGATATAGAAGAATTTAAAAAATGGAACAGTGCAGATACCAGCACATTCAGGTTCAACCTGCAATATCTAAGGGAAAAAATCAAACTGGACTATTTCAATGCGAAACTGAAACTGAATGCAGGTTTTTTTTACGATCATACCCATCTGAACCAAAAAGGAAATAATATTTTTTCCCAATCATTTTGCAGAGAACTCGCTCTTGAAATAAAATCATTATGAACTTACAACTGATTTTCATAGCTGTCGTAATGATTACTTCCCCGCTGGTATGGCGATTACCGAATTATTGGACAGGCAGGATCATGATGCTGATCACATTGATTGCACTTAGCTGGCTTGCACCGTATTCGGTACTTATTATGTTAAGCACAGCATTTTTTCAATGGGTGATATGGAACAACAATTATTTTGGATTCAAAAAACCGGGTGTGTTTTTGACGATTCTTCTTCCGCTATTCCCACTGATTATTTTTAAGGCAGGATACAAAAGTAATCACTGGATAATTCCGTTGGGCTTGTCTTTTTATGCGTTCCGGCAGGTGCACGTAGCGTTTGAATGTTATAAATCGGAAATGAAGAAACCCGGATTGTTTGAATATTTTGAATACCTGCTTTTTCTGCCCGTGATGCTGATCGGTCCCATTCACAGGATGCCAGAATTTCAGCGAAGCCTGAGAAGGCATAAGTGGGATGCTTCCATGTTTTCTGAAGGCCTGGAGCGTTTGTTATATGGAATGGTTAAGATCAACTTTCTCGGCAACTTTATTTTCAGTACACAATTGACGCAACTGGCATCGCATACGGATCCTTACTTTCTGAGGCTTTACCTTGAGATCATTGCGTTTACCGGCAATGCGTATTTTCAATTTGCCGGATTTTCTGATCTTGCTATAGGCATGGGACTGATCTGGGGTATCCGGGTGATGGAAAATTTCAATTTTCCTTTTCTCGCGACGAATATGCAGGATTTCTGGAGGCGATGGCATATCTCTTTATCCAGTTGGTGCCGCGATTATGTATTTTATCCATTGGCCGCTTTATCCAGGAAACGCTGGTTCGCATTGATGATATCCATGCTGGTACTTGCACTCTGGCATGAGATCTCTTTGAGGTATGTTGTGTGGGGAGCCGTACAGGCTTCGCTCATTCTGCTCACGGTTGGCGTAAGAAAAATGATGCCTGAGTATTCACAGTTCATCAATCATCATCCTCTCGGCCGCTGGTTTGGAAGAATATGGGTATTCCATGCGTTTGCGTTCAGCAATGTGTTTATCGGAACGGAAAATATACATTCATTGAGTTTGGGATTTAAACAATTGTTCAGCTGATGTATAAATGGTTACTTAAATATTTTCCCCAGACTTATGCAAACCTCCTGGTTTTCATCTGGTACCTTTTTCTTCTCCTGCTTGTATTGTATAGCCTGGATCTCGATCCGGGAAGATTCCGTTATCTGCAATGGTAGAACCGCTTCAGCAAAATAATAAACTGTCCATAGAACAGTTTGTTCAGCCAGAAGTGCAAAACCGGGGTTTGGATTTGCGCATATGCGATCTCATGCAATTTTGCTTACATTTAATATTGAAAGATCTACACTGGCCTGATGAAAGTCTCTACTCTATTCATAGGAATGCTTTGTACCTGGATTCAGGTATTGTCTCAGTCAAAATACTTCGAAGGGGACCTGGTTTATCATGTATCAGTAAAATCACGGGTTGTTGAACTCAGCGATAAAGATGCGTTTAAGGTGTTGGCTCTCGGGGAAACACTCAGGGTGACCTGTAAAAATGGAAATTACCGGCGAAGCTCGGAGCTCCATGATGAGTATCATATCATCAAAGATCAAAAAGTTTATATCAAATTCCGGAAGCTCGACACATTGTATTATTTGGATTATCCATACGATACTGCTAAAGTCATCGATATTACAAAATCCGATTCGGTATTTAATATCGCGGGCTATAATTGCAAAGTGATCACCATCAGAACTTCCGTCAGCAACAGCCGTTTGTATTATACTTCTGCCCTGCTTAACGACCCCGTTTATGTTCGCATGAACACGATGGGAAAATTCAGTGCCTTTTTCCGTGAGACCGGAGGAGCTGTTTATCTATGGCACCGGGAAGAATATCCCCTGGCTACAGAAACTGACAGTTGTATCCGGGTGGAGGCCAAAAGTATTGATGATCACATTTTCGATCTTCCCGCACTGCCCCAAAAAAAATTTTCCGTTGAATCACTTACATCAACGGCCGGGTATTCCGGTGGTGAGGAGCGCTGGGTTAAATATCTTCAGGCCAACCTGGATTCAAAGGTTGCAGCCAAATACCTGAAATTGCCCAAAGGGCAGGACCAGGCTATTCAAAAAGTTTATGTTGAATTCGTGGTGTCAGAAACAGGAATGATTTCAGACATACATGTGGCGAATAAGGATGAAGTACATCCGAAACTTGCAGAAGAGGCAATGCGGGTTATCCGTGAATCACCACGTTGGACACCGGCTGTATTTTATGGCGAGAAGATCACTACTACAGTCAAGCAACCCATTATATTTACTGTTGTGAAGGGGTGAAAATATTTTAATTCATATTGCAGTGTAAGAGACGATCTCTCCAATCAATAGGAATATCCATTCTTAGCGACTGCTATGACTTGTTTGACAGCCTTGTTATAATTTTCTAACTTTTTGCTATGAGAAAAATTATTTTGTTTTTTATCTTCCAGACATTTCTTTTCATTTCATCATTCGCCCAATTTTCTCCCGGCTACTATGCTTTGAAAGATGTCTCAATCATAGATGGAATTTCAAATAATGTTTCGGATCATTATACCATAATCATTCGGGGCAAAATGATCGAAGCGGTTGGGCCGGTTTCAAAAATATCTATCCCCGATTCTGCCACTGTATTTTACTATCCCGGAAAATTTGTAACGCCGGGTCTAATTGATGCACATATTCATCTTGCTACTGATCCTTCAAAAGATGATAATCGGACCCGGGCGGAAAATGACCTGAAAGCGATGCTGCTTTCCGGGATTACTTCAGTAAGGGACATGGCGGGTGATGCAAGAGCGCTGGCAAGCCTTTCGAGAGATGCGGGTCTCGACGAAATTATAGCTCCGGATATTTATTATGCTGCGCTGATGGCAGGGCCTTCTTTTTTCGAAGACCCCAGGACACAAACCAGCACGGCAGGCGGTATTTCAGGTGCAATGCCCTTTATGCGAGCCGTTACAGACTCTACTGACTTACGGTTAGCTATAGCCGAAGCAAAGGGTACGGGAGCTACCGGCATAAAATTATATGCCGAACTAAGCGGTGAACTGGCAAAAAAGATCACGGGGGAAGCCCATCGCCAGCATATGATCGTGTGGAGTCATGCGAACCTGGATAAGGCGTCGGCACTACAGGTAGTCGATGCCGGCGTAGATGTGATATCACATGCATCCATGATTTCAGGATGGTATTCAAGAACAGTTCCCGCAGCCTGCTTGCATGCAGGACTGGGTAAATTGTTTTGGGACAGCCTTTTTAACACGCTGCCCGTTGCTGAATTAATAAACAGTATGAAACAGCATGGAACTATATTGGATGCTACCGTATTAACTTTCAAAGAAGTCGCCAGCGATACTTCGTTACCTGAGAAACGAAGATTAGCATGGCTGGCGATGTATGAAGTAGGCAGAAGATTTACCATGATGGCAAAAGCACAGGGTATTCCTGTATGTGCAGGAACCGATGTTGACGGAAAAAAATTTGTTCAGCGAGAAATGAAGACACTTGTGCATGAATGTGGGTTTACCCCGATGGAGGCATTGATCAGTGCGACTAAAAACAGCGCAAAGGCTATTGGTATTGATAAAAGCAGGGGAACCATTCAGCCGGGAAAAATCGCCGACCTCGTGTTGTTTGACGCCAACCCGGCAGCTGACATTGAAAATATCGATAAGGTAAGTATGGTGATTAAAAATGGGAAATTATTTAATGCGCAGTGATCTCCACAAAACTCGATTTCTCGGGAACCTGCATTATCCGGATATTTGTATTGCGCAAATGAAAATGATAAAGCAAATAGTGATATGTGTGCTGATTGGTGCTGGATCATTGCATCATTCTTATGCGCAAAAGGCTGATACTGCTAAACAGGCAAAAGAGTATACTCCGCATGTCTATTTTATTATCACGGCTGAATCAGAAATAAAAGCTTTTTTTGCTGACAAACCTCTTGAAGTATCAACGATAGAGGAATTTAATACTTATGTTCAGACCAATATCAAAAGCCTGAGAGATTCCTGGGTTATTGTAACCGGAAAACCCAAGACCGGAACCTTTGATGATGTGATGAAAACGCTGAAGAAAAATAAGTTCAAGCACATCTCGACAAACATAAAAGACTAAACCGTTTAGACGACAGACTCAATTCCCCATCACAGCATCAAACACCTGTTGCCTTATCGGGCCCACATTATAATACTCGCCGTTTTTCAACAACCCCATATTTTCCCTGTTGATCAGGAGAATTACAGAGGTGCCCGATTGCGGAATAACTACGATACTTGTTCCGGTAAATCCTGTATGACCATAACTTCCTTCCGGTGCATTTTTCATAAATGAGTTTGTATTGTCCATCATCCATCCCAGCCCGTTATTGAATTTGTCTTTTGTCAAAAATAATTCAATCGTTTTTTCTGAAATGAATTGAACGGAACCAACTCTTCCTTTATTCAACAGCATATCCACCAGTTTCTGCAGATCACTTACAGTCGAGAATAGTCCTGCTGCTCCTGAAATTCCTCCATTGGCATACCAGGCGTTGCCATCATCGACTTCTCCTCTCGACACATAAGTTCGCCAGCCATTCCATGAACTTGGGTCAATATCTTTTACACGAAATCCAAGCGTAGAATCGTACACCATCCGTTTTTCATAGGGATTGCCGGGTCCTGTAGACGCTATTTTTGTAAATTTTTTTGATTGAAGCGGGTTGTATGTTGTATAATCCATTTTCAGGGGGATAAAAATATTCTTCTCCATAAATTCCTGTAATGCCTGTCCGGAAACTTTTTCAATAATCTCGCCGAGAATGACGAAACCCAGATCACTGTAATGGCGTCCCGCGCCAACGGGATATTTCAGCGGTAATTTTCCAATCAGTTTATAAGTCTCTGATTTATTCCGGCATCGATAATAGAGGGGATACCATTCATAAAGCCCGGCTGTATGTGTGAGCAGATGGCGAATCGTGATGGCGTTTTTATCAGGGCTGTTGAAAGCCTGAACATATTTTCCGACAGGGTCATCAACTTGTAAAAGGCCCCGGTCAACAAGGAGCATGATGGATGTAGTCGTTCCCGTTACTTTGGTGAGTGAAGCAATGTCGAACAAATAATCAACCGTCATTTTTTCCGGTGGGTCGAGTAACTGGTGATTGAAATCATACTTTTGCGCATAGCCATAGGCGTTGGTATAAATAATTTTTCCTGCTTTTTTGATTTGAATAACAGCTCCGGGAATTTTGTCTGCGTCCACCTGGCTTTGTAAAATGCTGTCAATTTCAACAGCCAGTTTCTTGTCTGGGTTTGTAAACTGTTGGCCCTGGTTGTTTGACGACAATGCAAAAGACGAAAAGAGAACAAGCAGGAGGTTTTTGGGCATACAATCTCTTTGTTGACAGGAAATTTTTCCGGTTATCGCTTCGCACGATTCGGCGCCACAGGATAGACAGGATAACTACTTCTTTGCACGTTTATGCTGCCTGAAATAGAAAATGTTCTCGCATCGTTCACATACATCAGGCCGGCCTGAATTCCGGGATTGATTCCAAAACTGTATGGGTTGGATAAGTTGCCGGGATAAGTTTGGCCAATGGCGGGGTTCATAAAATTATTATGATTGAAGCTGACAAAAGTTGGCGCAGCATATACGCCGGCGAATCCATAGAAATTATTAGTTATCTGCCTGTTTATATTTAGTCCGACGGGAGCGGAAATAATGGTGGCACTGGCTCCGGGATAAAAAGCAAATCCGGCCGAGATCGCAGCATATTTGCTGAAAAACCATTTCTGGTTGGAAGGAATGTTTTTATCTGCCTGATAAAAGTCAGGAAGCGGAGCCCATTGTGAAAAACCAATACTGTTGACGACTCCGGGCAAATAAGTTTGGGCTTTTGGAGAAAGCCAGGACACAAGCATAATTACTCCTAAAATAATTTGCATCCTGTATTGCTTATTCCGATCAGATTTACCGCTGGCAATCATCAAACATGTTTTTACATACACAATGTACAAAACTGAATGGGTAATTGGAGTTAATCTCAGGAATTTTTGATTGCCGGGTTAATAGTGAGATTTTACTTGCCGTTTTTGGTATTTGGGTTAGATGTATCTCGCCGGCAGACAGCAGCAACATGCTAATATCTAAAAAGTAAATACATTTATTAATAATCTGTTTTCTGATGTTTACTTTGTCTTCCCGCAGGCTCATGCTCCTTTGCATCAGCGCTTATGTCTGTGCAATAGGACTGTGGACCCTGCTTTTTTTCAGGAGCCCGTTAATACGAGATGTTCTTCCCGATATTCATCTCATCTTCACGGGTACACTGGCTGCCTATCTGGTTATCAAAATATTCCTGGGTGAAAAACTGATGGATTTCCTGAAACTCTATTTCAGGATTTTTTTCCGGGTCTGGCTCATTATTTTCCTTACGTTGATGATCAGGCAATCGATGGGACATGCAGGTTCATTGCTGTCGGTCACTTATATCTTCGGTTATATAGAAGGCCTGTTTGAAATAGATAAATGGCTACGTAGTGGCAATCTTCTCAACAAAACTATATTTTCTTCGAAGCTGAATAAAAAACAGTACGAAGCAATGACTTGCATTGTTGTGATGAGCCTCGTGCACATGAGCTTTGCCTTATTGCTGAAACTTGTTGAGGGTTGGTTGGGTAATTGATTTTAGTTCACAGTTGGCAGTTGACAGGGAGCCGTTGGCTGATGGCCGATGATCGATGGTCGAACACAGGTGAGAACTTGATCTAAAGTCGGCCATCCGCCATCGACCTACGATCACCGCTCATTCCGTTCTCAAACTCTTCACCGGATTCGCCAGTGCTGCTTTTATTGATTGAAAACTTACTGTCATCAACGCAATAAATACTGAAATCCCGCCCGCCGCTAAAAATATCCAGAAAGAAATCGGGATATGATAAGTATAATTTCCGAGCCACTTGTTCATTGCCCACCAGGCAATAGGTGAAGCAATGACAATGGCAATTACAACCAGCATGATAAAATCTTTTGACAATAATGCCGCGATATTGACAACGGATGCACCGAGCACTTTTCGTACACCAATTTCTTTTTTTCTGTTTTCTGCCATATATGCCGCAAGACCAAACAGACCAAGGCAGGAAATAAAAATGGTGAGCCCCGCAAAAAATGCAGTCAGTGTTCCTGTGGCTTGTTCATCTGCAAATTTTTTTCCGTATTCTTCATCGACAAAACGATATTCGAATGGATATTCAGGATTGTATTGTTTGAAAATTTTTTCAACAGTTGCGATATTTTTCGCGGTTGATCTTGTACCATTCAATTTTATATGAATGAGGTTAAGCCAGGATGCATGCGGTCCCTGAATTACCATCGGTTTTATTTTTTCATAAGGGGATTGAAGAATGAAATCTTTGACCACGCCAATCACGTGCCAGACAGTGTCCCATTGCCCACGATCGATGAGCTGACCGATCGGGTTTTTAAATCCCATTACCTTAACAGCTGTTTCATTAAGCAGCACTGCAGTAGAGTCGGTAGGATAATTTTTTGGATCGATATCACGCCCTTCAACAAGTTGGAGCCCGGCCGTTTTCACAAGGTTACCATCTGTGTTGAAAAAATTAAATTCCGTCCTGTCGTTTGGATCCTGTCCACTCCATTGACCACCGCCGGAACTCCAGCCTTCCGTGAGTGGCGCGCTGGTCTTGCAAACTGACAAAGCAGCACGACTATCAATCAGGTCATTCTTTATTAATTCATAATTTTTGTTGATATCACCTGAGGTGTATGTGTTGATGATATTATTCTTATTATAACCAGTTTGTCGGTCCTGTCCGT
>DATJWE010000100.1:0-12947 GCA_035501475.1 Puia sp.
TGACAATGGCCAATAAAGCGGTTGCTAAAAATATCCACCAGCTAATATTTATCCGGTAGGCATAATTCTGCAGCCATTTGTTCATCAGCCACCATGCTATCGGTATTGCGATTAACAAGGCGAATAACACGAGTACAATAAATTCTTTTGCTAAAAGATTGGCAATACTGTTCACACTTGCTCCGAGTACTTTGCGTATGCCGATCTCTTTTGTTTTTACCTGTGCCGAATACGTTGATAAACCGAAAAGCCCCAGGCAGGAAATAACAATGGCCACTATAGAAAATACATTGAACAGGACACCTGTGCGTTGTTCTGCATGGTATATTTTGTCGAACTCGTCGTCGAGAAAAGAATATTCAAATGGGAAATCGGGAACATATGTTTTCCAAATTTTTTGAGCGGCTGCGATTGCTTTGGGGGCATCTTTCCCCGTCGTTTTTATATACATGAGCCAATTCTCAGGGCCATAATAAAATACGGTAGGTTCGATGGCATATTTGAGGGAAACGTAGTTAAAATCTTTTACGACGCCGATGATAGTTCCCCTGGTTTGCCAAAGCGTAAAAGTTTTTCCAATCGGATCTTTAATGCCGGCCTGCCTTACTGCGGTTTCGTTTAAAATAACGTGTGCAGAATCGGATTTTGATCCAGTGAAATTATTTCCTGCGGCCATTTGCATTTTTAAGAGGGGGATAAAATTCTTATCAATTCCATTCGGATGAATTAAAAATGTTCTGCCTGATTCTTTGCCTTCCCAATCAGTATCACCTGTAGTACCTCCTACACCGATGACATCATTGTTTGAAGTGGAAACACCCAGTACGCCGGGTTGTTTTAAAAGTTCATCTCTTGCCGCATCAAGATGATCATGTAATTCACTTCTTATCCAAAAAGAAAAAACATATTCCCGGTTATATCCCAAATCTTTTTCTTTTATATATTTTAATTGACTGCTGATGACAATGGTCGCAATGATCAAACCAACAGAAAAAGTAAATTGAGTAATGACCAATATTTTCCTGAATGAACTATTACCGATTCCCAATGAAAGTTTTCCTCTCAATGCCTGGACCGGTTTAAAAGATGAGAGCAATAGTGCAGGATAGATGCCTGCTAAAGACAATGTACCGACAATAGCTCCGGTCAATACAAGCCATACGGCTTTGTTAGACAGATCAAGAACAAGATGTTTGCCGGTAAGATTGTTGTATAGGGGAAGAAGAAAATATATAAGGGCAAAAGCAAGTGCCGAAGCAAACAGAAACAGTAAAGCCGACTCCATGATGAATTGAATGAATAACTGCAATCTTGCTGCGCCGATAATTTTCCGCACACTTACTTCTTTTGAGCGAACCATCGACCGGGCGGTGGAAAGATTTACATAATTGATACAGGCGATAAATAATATGAGCACGGCAACCAGGAGAAATATTTTTACAGTCTGCATGGCGCTGTCATTGCCATCCGCTGCAATGAGATGCTGGGTTTTCAAAGACTGCAGTTGGAAGAAATCATTCTTGACGCCGGGTTCATCGGGCCTTTTATCGCGATACAATTTTGTTATCTTTTTCCCGATTGCCTCTGCAGAAGCACCTTTCTGTACTTGCAAATAAATTTGGTAGAAATAATCCCCCAGGTCCTCATCAATTGTTTTCCAGGGACCATTACCCCCAAAATTTTTCGCGAATAAGCTCATGGGGTAAAGCATATCATATTGCATGGAAGAATTCTCAGGAAAGTCTGCTACAATACCCGAAACAGTAAAATTATTCTTGCCATCTGCAATCAATACTTTACCAATGGCGTCTTCGCTTCCGAAATATTTCTTTGCCACTGAGGAGGTCAGGATAATCGAATTGTTATCTTTAAAAGGTTTGGCTTTGTTTCCCTTCAACAGTTTGAAATCGAAGACTGAGAAAAAAGAGGGGTCAATGTAAGCGGATTTTTTCTCAAGAAATTTTTTATCCCGGTAGGTAAATAAAACCTGATCTTCTCTGTTCAGTATTCTTACCGAGTTGACAACTTCTGGAATGGATTGTTTACAGAAAACAGCGAGAGGAGCAGGTGAACCTTCCCATACCTGGGCACTTGAACCCGTGCCAAGATGGGAATTGATTCTATAAATGTCATCGGCCCTGCTGTGAAACCTGTCGAAGCTTAATTCATCTTCCACCCAAAGCAATAACATGATGCCCACTGCAAGGCCGATCGCCAAACCGCTGATATTAATGGCGCTGTAGAATCTGTTTTTCACCAGATTCCGCCACGCGGTTTTAAAATAGTTTTTAAACATGTCAAAAGCGTTTAACCGTCACCGAAAGCTATTAGCCTTTGTGTAATAAGCATCGCCAATGGCTAATTGCTAATTTCTAAAAACTCTTTTATAAACCGGGGTATCAATTACACAAGAATATTTTCCGTAACGGTTTGACCGTCGAGCATGCGGATAATTCTGTGACTGTATTGCGCATCGTGCTCCGAGTGCGTCACCATAATGATCGTTGTACCCAGTTCGTTCAGATCTGTAAGCAATTGCATGACTTCATTCCCATTGCTTGAATCGAGATTACCGGTAGGTTCATCCGCAAGAATTAATTTCGGCCTGTTCACCACGGCTCTTGCTACGGCTACACGCTGTTGCTGACCACCTGAAAGCTGCTGCGGGTAGTGGTTGCGGCGATGCATGATCTGCATCTTGTCCAGTACCTCTTCGACTCTTTTTTTCCTTTCATCGCCTTTAACACCCAGGTAGATCAGGGGCAGCTCTACATTTTCAAATACAGTCAGCTCATCAATCAGGTTAAAACTCTGGAAGACAAAGCCAATGTTTTTCTTACGCAGATCTGCTCTTTTGCGCTCATTGAAATGAGCTACCTCAATGCCATTGAAGAGAAAACTGCCGGCGTCGGGATCATCTAATAATCCGAGTATATTCAATAAGGTGGATTTTCCGCATCCGGAAGGCCCCATGACGGCAACAAATTCACCTTCTTTCACTTCAAAAGAAAGTTTATTCAACGCAATGGTCTCCACTTCTTCGGTCCTGTAGATTTTTTCGAGGTTGGTGATGTTGATCATTTATTTTTTATTTATGGTGAATATTCAAAATTGTATTCTTCAATCGTCTATTCAAATTTGCCTGAAGAAGAAATGAGTGAGCGGTAATATTTCTACCACTTCTTCATCATCTCCGGCAGAAAGTTTTTCATCTTCCGCAACCATCGTTTTTGAGGACTGCATTTTGCAGGGAACATTGTCTTTTCCCGCAGCCGTATTGTTTTTTGATGAAGCTACCAGGCTTATACAAAAAACAATCACCAAACAGTAGATGAATTTTATTTTCATAAAATGGTTTTTTAAAGTTTAATGGTTTGATTATATAAGGAGTGCAGGGAATTGACGTCACCCACACTTAATTTCCCAACTCCATTCACTTAAATACCAGTTCCTGCATGTTACCATAGGTTTCGTAACTGCTGGTAACCACCTTATCTCCCGGTTTCAATCCGGATAATACTTCATAATAATCCGGGTTCTGGTTGCCGAGCTGGATATCGACCCTGTATGCTGTTTTTCCATCATCACTGACCTTAAATATCCAGTTGCCTCCTGTTTGCTGGAAGAATCCTCCTCGCGGAACCAGTATTGCCTGCCTTTCATCGCTCAGGGCAAGGAATATTTGCAGGGTCTGTCCTCTGCGGATACCTTGCGGAACCTTACCGATGAATTTCATGTCCACCTGGAAAACGCTGTTGGTTACCTGTGTATATACTTTGTATATCTGAAGATAAAAAGTGTCGTTTGCGTTCCCAAAAGTGAACCATCCCTTGAGACCGGTAAAAATGCGCGAAAGATAATGTTCGTCAACATCCACGCGGACTTTGAATCCATTCTGCTCATCGATCTGTCCAAGCCTGTCCCCCTCCCTGATATTCTGGCCAATTTCTGCGTTCAATGAAGTGAGTTGTCCATCGGCGGGAGCGCGGACAATCAAATCCCCCACTTTTTTATTCATTACAGACAAAGCGTCCTGTGCACCTTTCAAAGTTTGCTGTGCCTGCTGCAACTGTTGTGCATTGGAGGCAGAATCCTGCTCCATGATCTGATCGGTTAAACTTTTTCTCTGCAACTGGTAATTATAATTATTTTCAGCCGCTTTAAATTCCTGGTAACCGATCACTTTTTGTTCATAGAGACTTTTATCCAGCGTATATACACGTTGAGCCTCTACAAGCGCGCTTTCCACATCAGTCAGCTGATTTCTCTTCGTCACCGTATTCTGAAGCGCAGCATTATGAGCGATCTGCATTTGCGTAATATTATTGTACACGCTTGTCTGTTGTGTTACGAGACTCAATTCCAAATTGGTATTCGACAATCTCAGGATAGGCTCGCCTTTTTTCATCATGGTTCCATCTTCAACATACTTTTGTTCTACACGCCCGCCTTCAAGAGCGTCAAGGTAAATACTCGTATATGGCAGAACCACCCCGTTCCTGGGAATGGTTTCCTGGAAACTTCCCTTGGTGATTGTGCTGATGGTTATCCTGTCCAAATCCACGTTCACTCTCGATTTTCCCGATGTGAAATAATAACTGCCTGCAATGAGTAAAACGATGCCTACAATACCCGCTATGGTTAAGATCCGCTTTGTTGTCCACGTCTTTTTCTTTCTGATGATGTCTACCATTATTATTTCTTTTCTGATTCTTTTGAAGATTTTTTAAAAGCACCCGGTATAAAAATACCCGGTGGTGATTCTACTACTACATAAGAAAATTTCTTCTTCCAAAACTATCAATCACATGCCAGAAATATAATAATGATGATATACAGCATGTTAAGAGACCAAAATCTACGAATTAGTTCGTTTCCGATACACAGACTGTCCGCTTTTGATACACTTCTTTTTGGCCCCTTTTTTATAAAAAATTAATTGCCACGCCATTATATTAAAGTAAACTTGTGGCATTGTTTTGTTGCATATGACGAGTAAAAATTTTTATTGTTACACATGGCCCTAAAAAATGCATCGATACTGGTAATTGACGATGACCCGGATGTGCTGACTGCCGTGAGGTTATTGTTGAAGACGGAAGCTGCTGAAGTAGTTACAGAAAAAAATCCCGAAAATATAAGGTCCCAGCTTTCCAGGCAACCTTTTGACATTGTGTTGCTGGATATGAATTTTAACAGCACCATCAATACGGGAAATGAGGGACTATTCTGGCTGAAAAAAATAAAAGAATTTGGATCTGAAGCGGTGGTGGTCATGATCACGGCCTATGGTGATATTGATCTCGCTGTCAGGTCTTTGAAAGAAGGGGCTGCCGATTTTGTAGTGAAACCCTGGCACAATGAAAAGCTGATCATCACAATCAAAGACGCTTTAAAGAAAAAAGACGGCCATAAAAGCAGCTCTGCCCCGGTAATTTCCGGCGATTCAGTTATTGGATCCGAATTGATCGGGGATTCGGAAGTGATAAGGGATATTTTTTATAAGATTGAAAAAATTGCCCCGACGGATGCCAATATCCTGATTCTTGGTGAAAACGGAACCGGTAAGGACCTTATTGCGAAAGCCATTCATCAGAAATCATTGCGTTCAGATAAACTTTTTATTAAAGTTGATGTGGGCGCGTTGACGGAAACCCTTTTTGAAAGTGAATTGTTCGGACATAAGAAAGGAGCATTCACGGATGCAAGAGAAGACAGGGTAGGACGATTTGAAGCGGCAAATAATGGCACACTTTTTTTGGATGAGATCGGGAATATCACTCTTCATCAGCAGGCAAAGCTTTTATCCGTATTACAAAACCGCCAGATCACAAGATTGGGTACCAACCAGGTGATTCCAATTGATATCCGGTTGGTATGCGCTACGAATCTGCCATTGAGCGAACTGGCCAATGAAAACAGGTTTCGCAAGGACCTTATTTACCGGATCAATACGGTTGAGATTATTGTTCCTCCCCTGCGAAAGCGCGGAGATGACATTATTCTGCTGGCAAAACATTTTGCGCGTATTTATGCAGCCAAGTATCTCAAGCCTGCAAATGATTTTGAACCCGGAGCACTTAATAAATTAAAGGCTTATCATTATCCCGGAAATGTCAGGGAGTTACAATATACTATCGAACGCGCGGTGATCATGTCTGAAAATGACAGACTACAGGCTTCCGACCTGATCTTTTCACCGATAGAATCTGTTAAGGATATGCCCGTTGAAGCGCAGGACTTTACCCTCAGCACAATGGAAAAAAATACCATTCTAAAGGTGATAGAAAAGCACAATGGAAATATCTCAAAAGCGGCAAAAGAACTCGGACTGACACGCACTGCCTTGTACCGCCGATTAAGCAAGTACGATATTTGAGATCCTTGAATATTAAGAAGAATCTGATCAGCCAAATTAAATTTCCAAAACCTATGTGTTTCTATGATTTCTATTGTGTCAATGTGGTAAATTTAACCACATAGGATCACAGGCACATAGATACACATAGCCGAAAAGTCAGCTACAAGCGGGAGAATATCCAATATGTTTAAAAGATTTGAATTACGCATAGCCATCAGGGTGATATTGATGTTTGTTTCATTAAGCGCAGCTTCGTTTATTTTGGTCAGGGGAGGCTATGTCTATTTAACGCTCCTGGTTCCCGTGATCATTTTCCAGCTTGTAGATTTTTACAGGCTCAACCTCAAGGCCCATGATGAAGTGGAGCAGTTTGTGGAATCTGTGCATTACCGGGATTTCTCCCGGTATTTTGATGAGAAGCATGCGCCGCTTGAATTGAAACCCCTGCGTAAAGGATTTAACGAGATCAACACCACTTTTAAAGTTATCAGTAAGGAAAAAGAGACGCAGTATGTATATCTCCAAAAAATACTGGAACTGGTGGACACAGGAATTCTGTCTTATGAACACAAGACCGGTGAAATCGGATGGATGAACGAATCATTCAAAAGAATGCTGGGCATTCCTTATCTCAAAACCATTCATTCGCTTGCCCGGAGAGATGACATGCTTTATCATGAAGTGCTAATTTTACGCCCCGGCGAAAGCAAAGTGATTTCGATCACGAAAGACAACGGCATTTTCAAGGCGCTGTTGTCGGCCACTGCATTCCAGACCGACGAAAAAGTATATAAGCTGATTGCTTTTCAGAATGTCAATGAAGCTTTGGATGAAACTGAAGCCAGGGCCTGGCAGAAATTACTGAGCGTGATGACACATGAAATCATGAATTCGGTGGCGCCGATATCTTCACTGGCGGATACGATGCTGGATCGTTTACACAAGTCCGTTACTTATCTCAGGGAACAGCCTGCAGCTATTGAAGACCTGGAACTGGGCATCGGCACGATCAGGCGAAGGAGTGAGGGCCTGCTTAAATTTGCGGAAACCTATCGCAACCTCAATAAGATTACTTCTCCCAATCTGAAAAAAATCTACGCCCGCGATCTGTTCGAAAACCTTCACCAGCTGATGCAGCCTACCCTGGAACAAAAAAATATTGAAATCGAAATCATACTCAAAGATCCTGACCTGTCGCTGGAAGTGGATGCCAGTCTGGTGGAGCAGGTGTTGATCAACCTGATCGTGAATGCCATGGAAGCTGTGAAGGACAGGACACATGGACGCATTGTACTATCTGCAGGACTGACCAGCACCAACAAAATCTTTATAAAAGTGGCGGATAATGGGATCGGAATTCCTGCCAGCCTCCTGGACAAAATCTTTGTTCCATTTTTCAGTACCCGAAAAGCAGGCAGCGGAATCGGACTCAGCCTCTGCAAGCAGATCATGATGTTGCATAAGGGGAATATCCAGGTGCAATCCGTGGAAGGAGAGGGGACAGCGTTTTTGCTGCATTTCTAGACAAAAGTTGGCAGTTGTCAGTTGACAGTCTGCGAAAGTATTGGTCATAACTAGTATTCGACTGGTAATGACAATACATAATATACAATATGCAACACTCAATTCTTAACAACTATTATTGTGCACTTAACTGACAACTGTCACCTGACAACTGACAACTACTCTCTACATCTCACTAATCCACTTCTTAAACGATGAGGAGTTTTCCTGGCTAATGATGATTTCCTCATTGATGGGCAAATGTAATTCCACACTGAGTTTGCTTCTGTCGAGAGGTTTGAACCGCTTGATGAAATTGGCATTGATAATATATTTTCGGTTGGCGCGGTAAAAAAGATTTTTATCCAATTCCTCCTCCAGCTCGCTCAGGTTGTTTTTTTCGGCAAGGTATTTCCGGTTGTCCTTGTCGACAAGAAATACCAGTTTGTGCTCCGTAAAAAAATACACAATATCTTCTGTCCGGACAGTTTGGAATTCCATTCCTCTTTTTACAAGAATCCTTGATTTCTTTTTGTCCTGGTTATTCAGATACTCAAGGATCGCTGAATGGTTGTTTACAAAATAGTTTTGCAGGTTCTTATATTTTTTAATTGCATTTTTTAGTTTGGTTTGATTGATGGGTTTCAGCAAGTAGTCGATACTGTTATAGTCGAATGCCTGGGTCAGGTATTTATCATATGCCGTAATAAAGATCACCGGGCAAGTGATGTTACAGGACTGAAATATATTGAATGAAAGGCCGTCGGACAATTGGATATCCATCAGGATCAGATCGGGCTGCGGGTTCTGACTCAGCCACCTGATACTTTCATCCACGCTGGTGCATGACCCCATGACCTGAATATTTTCATCAATCTGCCATAATTCTTCGGCCAGGCTTTCAAAAGCAGGTTTTTCGTCTTCAATGATAAGCGTTCGCATAATTAAAATTTTAAGATGGGTAGTTTTACTACAAAAAATTTAAAGTTATTTTCAATGATAATATTGCGTTTGGTAATTAATTTATACCTGTTGTCGAGATTATTCAACCCGGTCCTCGAAGTCGGGGGAGCATAGGTTTTGGGCTTGATTGGATTTCTGATGACCACATAGTTCGATGAAACAGATACATTAATGGTCAGCGGATTATTATCGGTGAATTCATTGTGTTTAATTGCATTCTCAACCAGTGCCTGCAGGGAAATAGGGGGAATAAGAAAATCTTCTGCTGCGAGATCAGTGATCTCTATTTCCATATTCACTGCTTCACTGAAACGGATTTTCAGCAGATAAAAATAGTTACTGATGAATTCAACTTCCTCACGCAGGAGCACGAGATCTTTATCTTTATTGCCAAGAATATAGCGATACACTTTGGCCAGTGTATCATTGTATAGACGCGCGTTTTGCGGATCACGGGTAATCAAAAAAGAAAGCGTATTCAGCGAATTGAAAATAAAATGAGGGTCAATCTGGTTTTTCAGCGCTTCCAATTCGGCCTGCGCTTTTGCAATGTTGAGTTGTTCAGCCCTGGTAAGATTATATTCGCGCTCCTGATTGAGATAAACAATCTCATAAATATTCGTAATAAAACTGGCTACAATAATAATAACAAGCGTAGTGTTAACGATGGGTCCCCAGTCGGTGTAAGTTTCCTTTGAAAATATTCTCCACAGGTCAAGTAGAATAATTGACATCAGACCTGAATACAAAATAATTACTGCAAAAAGGAACAGGATGTTTATGTAATACCGATTATATCTCCACTCATATTTTTTCCGGATGAAAAACAGAAGCCAGACATTTCCCTGCCATATCAGCAGCGACAGGATGATAAAAAAAGCGTAACAAAGAAGTAATTCCGAAATAGTATAACGGGAATTGGTAATGAGACCTGCAATATTGGGAACGATGATTCCTAAAAGCGGGGCACCAATCAGTTTAATAGTGCGATCACGTATAGTATCCTCCCTGTCCATAATCAGTTGAGTTAGGGTAATAACAGCTTCGGTGATTTAAAATCCAGCCTCGGTATTATGTGCAGTAGAAGAGACAGCAAGTAGTTAATTTAAGCCGGTATAAAAAAGTTAATTGTTATAAACGGAAATTTTAGGAAATAATGTCCATAGACAGCCAGTATGAGCGAGAATTCGGAATGGGTCTGACAAGACAGCTGATAACATAAAGAAAGAACCAAAGAGAGAAATTTTTTATTCCTCTGATTGGCTCTTCTCTCCAGCGGTTGAATTGATTACAATTAACCGGTGGGTTCGCTTTAAACTGTGGGCAGATATTGATTAATAATCGTCTTCGATAAAGCCTGTTCTTGCTGTTCCGCTTATCACATAGTTATCTGTTGAATCATCGGAAAAGGTAACCTGCATATAAAGGCTGTCAGTTACATTGCCTGCCCTCGATTTTCCGGCTTTCGGTAAAATTTTGCCATTCGCTATATTCACTGTAATGGCATAATATTCATTTGCAGCTGCGTTTGCAGAAAAACTCAGGTTTGATAAATTGATTGGCGCCTTAACTTTAAAATCCCATATGTGGCCCAAATCGTCAACCCATATTGTGTCGGTGTTTGAGGCGGTATTGTACGTTGAGAAAAACACATGGCCAAGATTATACACGTCAGCACCGTTCAAAGTGAATGTCACCCACCAGCCATTGGAAGCAGCAGTCAGATTTGTTTTGCCTGCATCAAACGTAGATTTTGTGCAAGAGAGTGAAAAGACAATTACGATTATTGGAAGGGCATATAATACTTTACGCATATTCTGAATTTTATTATTGTTTGACGAAGGTTCTTAAAGAGGTTCCATATCCTCCTGCATGAAATACCCATGAATAAGTTGGCGGCGGAGGCGTGAGTGAATAAGTTTCATCCGATGAACTGACTTCCCCATAATCCGGAGAAATTTGGTGGGGGATTGATATCATCGTTCCGGTATAATTCACTGCAATCACGTGCAGGCCTGCACCTACCGAAGCTCCTCCCGGATTTTCAACCGAATATACACCACTGGAATCTTTTGTCCAGGTACTCGTCACACCCGTGGCTGCTCTCAGGTAGGTTCCTGAAAAATCATTTCCCGCTACATCGCTTCCAATAACGACTACCGTTCTCCAATCTGAAGCAGAATAGCCTTCAGGATTGGTTGCCGTGTATTGCAAACCATACACTCCGGGTGTTGAGGGATCAACTGTGCCTGTAGTAGTGTACTGAACCGATTGACCATTTAGTATTGCAGTTGCTCCCGGATCTGTGAATGCACCGCCCTGGTCCATGATGATTAATCGTTCACCATTGATGCTGACAGAAGGGAAATATATAATTTTTGAAATTCCGACTGTGCCTGGTGGGTAATTAAAATCAGTCTTCTCGCAGGAATACAGGAAAGTCAAAGCGAGAAGGAAAAAAGATAGAGAAATTATTTTCATATCAAAATGTGTTTTAATCATTATAAATTATAGTCCCCACCATACTGCAGTTGTACTTGGAACGGGGGAAGGTGAATTTTCATTTCTGGATGTTTCGTCATAAGGAAAGACAAACCGTTTCGGAACCAGACCTGTCCCTAAGACTGAATTTTTTCCAATCACCAGTTGTCCCGCTACATAAGTAGGTGTATAATATCCATCGCTGCTTTTTGGAAATCCTGTCCTGTTTTTATCAAAATAAGATTCGATTCCATGACAGCCATAAGCACAGGAAGCCCATTTCTGACGAATGATTTGTTCAATTGGTCCAAGCGTAATTCCTCCTTCCACTTCGGCACCCCATGCGTATACCCCTCCGGGAGCAATAAATGACGAGCCGTCGAGTGGTGTGTTATTAATTTTCAACTGTGCAAAAGCAGCCAATACTCCCTGCTCGTAAAGACTCTGGGCATTTGCCCCTCCGAAAAATCTGACATCGGCTTCTGCCTGCAGGAAATAAGATTCAGGAAGTGAAATAAATTCCACCGGATCAGTTGGTGTTTGTGCAAATACAGGAGCAGCCTGGTAGGTTGGGTTATTGTTGGTATAATCGCCCTGATTGATCGAAGAGGGATTAGTAGATCCATAATAATATACAATTCTCGGATCAGCGTTTGCTTCGAGCCAACTGACAAAAGTGGTACTAGCTTTCAGATTGGAATTTGTGTTTAACTGGCGTTGATTTTGTTCATAAAAAGGATTATCCAGCCCTGGGGCGTCAGTAAAATTTGCGACGCTTGCATCAGTGGCAAGGAAGGTCGGATTAGTTGCATACAAAGCAGTAATTCCTGCAGTGGCTACATCCATATGGGCATTCACCATGCGTAAGTATAATTTTAAAAGCAGTGTATTCGCGAAGGCTTTCCACTGATCCATGTTTCCATTAAAAATCATATCCTGGCTTCCCGGAGCCGTATTGGTGCTTGCGCTGAAATCCTGGTTTAACGCAGTATCAATGCTGTTGATCAGACTTTGATAAATAGAAAAACCATCATCAAATTTTGGATCGAGATTCGATGCACCCTGCAGAGCCTGTGTGAAAGGAATCTGATCATACAAATCGACCAATACCTCAGTAGTATATGCTTTCATTACAGTTGACATCAGATAATAGTTCCAGTCGCCCGAAGCTTTAGCTTTATCCATCGCAGCCTGGTAATTTTTCAACCCATTCGTAAATAAAAGATCATATGAAGCGTTTACATAAGTACTCGTAGAAGGCATATTATACGACTCGATAGCAGTGTATTGATTGGCCAGGGAAGACTGTGTAAAAAACTGGGACCATATTCCACCGATGATGGTGAGATCGCCGCCTACTTTTCCTGTCGTTGCAAGAACAGCTGCGGGGAAAACAAGAGAAGGAGTTCCCTGGTCAAGGGTAGGATAATTTGGATTCTGATTGATGTCTAATTGTTTTTTACAGCCCATGGCAACAACCAAAACTGAGGCGATACAAAGACCAACGATTGAATTTTTATTATGGAATAACATTTTCATACTTCAATTTTTTTTGCTTAGAAAACAACTTTTAAAATAACACCGTATTGTTTTGCGAGAGGAGCGGAGGCGAATTCCCCTAACTGTCCTGTCAGATCAT
>DATJWE010000101.1:0-34226 GCA_035501475.1 Puia sp.
AAAATTTCCTGGTAGCAAAAATCCAAGCGGTCAGATTGAGGAGATACATAAGACTTGGTTTTAAATAAAATAATTTACGTGAGGGATGCTCTCAATCATTCAGGTGAAGGTGGATGGATTGGAAACTTATGCTATGGCTAAATATTGAATCTCTAAACTAAGTGTGGCTGCGTACTGGATAAATGCAATAAATTTTCAGTTGGGAAGATAGGAAGTTTTGAAGCCAGCTAAAATACCATTTTGAGGTAGTTTATCTTGCAGAAAATATAAACCACATAGGCACATGGATCAACAGGGACAAATAGAATCTTCTACGTGAAATCTATTTTCCTATCAGTCTTTTTGTTTAATCTTTATGATTAAGAGTAGGCACAAAAAAAATCCTCTCGTGTTGCAAGAGGATTTCCTGAAAGAAATAAAATAGATTATTTCTTAATAGCTTTTTTAGCGCTGTCGGCAGCTGCGCTTACTTTGGCTTTAGCAGTATCAACCATAGTCTTAGCAGTAGTATCTACAGCATTCTTTACCGTATCAGTAGCAGCTTTTGCAGCAGAATCAACACTGCTGGCAGCAGATTCGCTACTGTTGTTACAGGCAACCAGAGCACCGGCTACAACCAGAATTGCAAACAGTTTTTTCATTGTTGAAATTTTATTGGGCGCAAAGGTAGAAGGTTTTCCGGGATATTCAAATATTTTTAACAACAGGATGTGAGTGTAAAATGAGAGTTTACCTGTTGTGAGTCGATAAGATCATTAAAAACATCCGGGAAAGTCATATTTATTTCTTCTTTATTTCTTCCTGAAATAAATCCTGACCGGTACTCCTTTAAAATTGAAATGTTTACGCAACTGGTTTTCCAGGTAATTGCGATAGGGCTGTTTAATATCATCCGGGAAATTGGTAAAAAAGGCAAACGAGGGAACCACTGTCGGCAGTTGCGAGATATATTTTATTTTGACAGCATGGCCCCGCACTACAGGCGCATGATAAGATTCAACTGCTTTGAGCATGATCTCATTCAATTTGGCCCCTGGTATTTTTCGTTTCCTGTTTTCACCTACTTCCAGCGCAATTTCGATGGCTTTGAAGATGCGAGTTTTTTCTTTCGCTGATATAAAGAGAATGGGAAGATCAGTAAATGGGGAAAACCGCTGCTTCAGTTCTTTTTCATATTCGATGGCCGAATTGGTTTCCTTTTTTACCAGGTCCCATTTATTCACGAGCACCACCACGCCTTTCCCTTTTTTTACAATCATACTGAAAATATTCAGGTCCTGCGCAGAAATTCCTTTCATAGCATCGATCATCAGCATACAAACATCTGCCTCATCCATTGCATTGATGGCCCTGATTACTGAATAGAATTCAAGATCCTCATGCACTTTGGTTTTTCTCCGAATGCCTGCCGTATCAATCAGGATAAAATCTTTTTGAAATAAATTGTAGTGCGTGTGAATCGTGTCACGCGTAGTGCCTGCGATATCACTCACGATTGTCCTCTCCTTCCCTACCAACGCATTCAATAAAGAAGATTTGCCCACATTGGGCTGCCCGATGATTGCAATTTTGGGAAGATCTGTTGCAGCACCCGACTGATCATCTTCAGGAATCAGCGCCGTTACTGCATCGAGTAGTTCGCCGGTTCCGCTTCCACTGGTTGCGGAAATGAAAAATATATTATCAAATCCCAGTTGATAGAATTCAGTAGCTTCCAGCATCCGGCTGTTATTGTCCACTTTATTCACGGTGAGAAAAACAGGTTTGGTGGCACGACGCAAAAGATCTGCCATGGCTTCGTCGAGATTCGTGATTCCCGTCGATGTATCGGTGAGAAAAATAATTGCACTGGCTTCTTCCACGGCAATCAATACCTGCTTTTTGATTTCTTTTTCAAAAACATCTTCACTCTCGGGAACAAATCCGCCGGTATCAATCACATTGAATGTTTTTCCATTCCAATCCGCAATGCCGTATTGTCTGTCGCGTGTCACTCCACTGATATTATCAACAATGGCTTTGCGCTCTTCCACCAGCCGGTTGAAGAAAGTGCTTTTTCCAACATTCGGTCTTCCTACTATGGCAACTGTAAATCCTGACATATATACCCCTTCCCCTAAACGGGAATATTTAAATAATTTTTAAACCCAATCCCCTTTAGGGGCGGGGGATTAATATCCATATTCTCTCAGAAAAAGTTCATTATCCCTCCATTTGGGTTTCACTTTCACAAACAGTTCAAGAAAGACTTTTTGTCCCACGAATGCTTCGATATCTTTTCTCGCTTCTGTTCCCAGTTTTTTGATCATTCTTCCCCCTTCACCCAAAATAATTCCCTTCTGCCCTTCTCTTTGTACGATAATATCAGCCCTGATGCTGGTTATATTTGGTTTCTCCTTAAATTCCTGAATCAGTACCGTGGAGTGATAAGGAATTTCTTCTTCATACAATTCAAAAATTTTTTCCCTGATGATTTCGCCAGCAAAAAATCTAACCGGACGATCAGTAAGCTCATCCCCTTCAAAAAAAGGGGCACCTTCCGGCAGATACTGAACAATTTTTTCGAGCAACAACTGCAGGTTGATATTTTTCAATGCCGAAATTCCAATCACCTCTTTGCAATAAGGCCTTTTTTTAAAAAACCCGGTTGCCTGTTCAGTCTTTTCTTTTTTTGCTGCGTCGATTTTACTGATCACAACAAATGCAGGAACTTTCAGATGAAGAGATGAAAAAATCCGGTCGCTTTCTTCCATATCTTCATGAACAGCATGCATCAATAAGGCAAGGTCGGCATCTTCCAATGAATCTTTTACGGCAAGCATCATCTTTTCATGCAGTTTATATTCAGGTTGAATGATGCCTGGTGTATCTGAAAAAATGATCTGGTAATTTTCTGTGCTCAGGATGCCCTTTATCCGATGTCTGGTTGTTTGAATCTTATGTGAGACAATGGCCAGCTTTTCACCCATCAATGCATTGAGCAGCGTGCTTTTGCCGGCATTCGGCCTGCCAAATATGTTGACGAAACCAGCTTTCACGGTCTTCTTTTAAAACTAAAAAGCCAAACCCGAAGTTTGGCCGATTTTGTTGAGAATAGTGGAGGAGGATTCAACCTCCGTCCGCCTCTGCCGGATATGCGCCCGACGTATCCAATTTTTTTGTTGCGAAGGGAGGGTTCGAACCTCCGTCCGCCTCTGGCGGATATGAGCCCGACGTATCCAATTTTTTTCGTTGCGAAGGGAGGGTTCGAACCTCCGACCTTCGGGTTATGAGCCCGACGAGCTACCGCTGCTCTACTTCGCGATGTGGAGCGCAAAGGTAATTGTAATTCGGTGTTGTGCCAAATATGATTTAACCACATTCGGGCTATCAGATATTCAGATCAGTTCATTATTAACAGGGTTTTTTTATTTTTAATGAATGAAATACCAGGGACTTTTTTTATTTCTGTTATTCATGATCTCCTGCAAACACAACGAACAAAAGGATGACGAATTATACTCGCGTCATCTGCAACGAAAAGTAAAACTAACGATCATCCACACCCCGGTTCCGGATGATAAATCACAGTTGAACCTGCTTATTCTGAACGACGGACAGGATATGGCACAATTCAAAGTAAAAGAAATCATGGACAGTTTGTATAAGGCAGAGGTCATTCAGCCTCTCCTGATTGTTGGTGTGTATGCGGGTGACCGCATGCAGGAATTTGGCGTTGCAGACAGGCCGGATTATATGGGAAGAGGATCGCGAGCACAATACTATGATGCCTTTATCAATGACGAACTGTACCCCTATGCGAAAAAACAGGTGGGTGTAAGAAAATTCAACAGGGTTGTTATTGCCGGCTGCTCCCTGGGCGGATTATCTGCTTTTGATATTGCATGGAACCATCCCGAAAAAATGGATAAGGTTGGTGTATTTTCAGGGTCCTTCTGGTGGAGGGATAAGTCTTCGGATGACAGCACCTATTCCGATGATAATAACAGGATCATGTATGCGAAATTAAAAGCTTCACGCAAAAGGCCGAAACTCCAATACTGGTTTTATGCCGGGACTGCAGAAGAAAGCTCCGACCGCGATAAAGACGGCGTCATCGATGTAGTTGATGACACGAAGGACATCATTGCACTGATCCAACACAAAAATATCTGTGCGCCCGGAGATATTGTATATAAAGAAGTGAAGGGAGGAAAACACGATTACAACTCCTGGAGCACTGTGCTGCCTGATTTCATGATATGGGCATTCGGGAAATAGAATTAATCTTCCTTACCCACACTACTCGCCCCGTTCGAATGCAATTCCCTGATCACAGCAGTTCCCCTGTAATATATACTGCTTGCGCCGCTGGCATGTGCATTCAGTTCCTTATTGACGGATACCCTGATATCTGAAGCGCCCGACGCATGTGCATCACAGTTATCTACCACAAGATTATATCCTTTTACATCACTGGCACCACTGGCTTGTATAGTGAGCGTGGTAGCTGTACCGCTGATCGTCACGTCAGATGCACCTGACTGATCCATATGAAGTTCTTTTACATTCACAGCTCCTTTGAAATCACTGGCACCCGACAGCCCGATATCCAGACGGTCGCCGCTGATTGTTCCGTCAACTGCAACATCGGAAGCGCCTGATGCATTCAGCCTGTCAAGCGTTTTGAATGATACGTAAGCCTTCATTTTCTTATTGCCGTTATCCCATTTCCATCCGTTATTGTCATACCAGATTTTCAGCACTCCATTCTTTACTTCAGTGCGGATGCGGTCACGATATTTAACATCCTTAGCACTTACTGCCACGGTCTCTTCATTGCCCTGACTAAGGTACAAGTCGATGGCATTGGAAACCTCGATGGCATGAAATCCGTTGAGATTAGGCCTGACCTCGGCATTGGGATCAGTGATCACATTTTTCTGTGCCCAGATCATGGAAGCAATGAGCATTCCCAGGGAAAATAAAATCAGTTTTTTCATACATTCACTTCTCATCAAAGTACTAAGTTCTGCAATTTTCAAAACACTTATTATCTTTTCGATACTTGCCCCCCACTGCCGGTGCTGATCTCCCTGATAAGGCCAGTTCCTTTATAGTGAACCTGACCTCCACTACTGGCTGAAGCGCTCAACTCCTTGTTGACGGTAATGCTAAGGCTTGCTCCGCTGCTCGTGCTGGCATCACAAATATCAGTGGCTAAATCATAAGCTTTTAATGTACCGCCGCTGCTGGCTTCAACCCTGCAATTCGTTGCCGAACCGGAAAGCTCGGCTTCAGCTCCACTGTTAGCACCTGCTTTTAACTTTGTTACCTGAACGCTTCCCATGAAGCTGGCCCCACTTGAAAAATCGAGATTGAGTTCATCTGATTTTATTGATCCATCTACTTCTACCCTTGCACCGGATGAAGCTTTCAGTTCATCAAGCACTTTGCAGGATACATAAGCTCTCAATTTTTTTCCATCAAGATTGTGCCACCAGTTCCAGCGCTCTTTGTCCACGTAAATCTCGAGAATTCCATTATGCACTTCGGTGATAATATAATTCCGGTAAGAAGGATCAGATGCACTTACTGCAACGGCTTCCTCATTGCCCTGGTTGAGATAAAGCCGAATGCCGTTCGCTACATGAATGCTGTGAAAACCCCTGACATTCCGCACCTGCGCATTCTGATCATTGATTATTTTGTTTTGAGCCAGTGCTACTGTTAAAAAGAAACAAGCTGTTACAACAGAAAATAATTTTTTCATGACATTTTTTTTTGAAGAACATTTATTTTATGTGAAGGATTAGTCCTTTTTTGAAATGCTGCTTGAACCACTTGATCTGAGTTCCTTAATCACACCCGTGCCTTTGTAATAAATATCACTGCCACCACTTGCATTCGCAGTAAGTTCCTTATTGACAGTGACATGAGAATCGCTTCCCCCGCTTGCTGAAATGCTGCACACATCGGTGACCAGGTCGAATCCATGAAAATCACTGCCCCCGCTTGCATGGATGGTAAGGTTGCTGACACTTCCTGAAATATTCACATCGGATCCGCCACTCTGCTCAATATCTAATTCTTTACCCGTGACCGCCCCTTTCAAGTCACTGCCTCCGGATAGTTCGATATCCAGTTTGTCAGTTTTTATCGTTCCTTGAAGGTAAACATCCGAGCCGCCAGATGCGTGCAGATTATCCAGGTTGGAGATAGATACATAGGCCTTCAATTTGGCATTATGCCAACTCCAGTTATGCCAGTCATGATTCATATAAATTTTAAGTACGCCATTTTCCACTTCCGTAATAATGTGCTTGCGGTAGTCCTCGTCAGTAGCGCTGACTGCAACAGCTTCGTTACCCTGGCTCAGATACAGATCAATGCCACTGGAAATATGAATAGCGTGAAATCCTTTCACATTGCGGGTTTCGGCATTTTTGTCGTTAATGACAGTTGGAGATTGAGCAACGGCAAATAGATTAGCCCCTGCAAAAGCAGCTAGTAGAAGTATTCTTTTCATACACATGATTTTAAGGAAAAAGACACAGTTGATTAAATAATGTTGCTTGGTATTGGTAATTATATAAGACGCCTGCCCGATTAAAATGTTACAGGAAATGATTTCACATTATCTTTGCCCTGAAATCTAACAAGTTTCTCAGATTCCCGGGGTGCTGATCCGCCAAAGGCGGAAAAGCTGAGATAATACCCGTAGAACCTGATCAGGGTAATGCCTGCGCAGGGAAGGTGGTTTCTAATTTCTCCTCTTCGTTACTGGCATTTCCTGAAAAATCAGTTGGTTTTGATTTGTCTGACTGGCTTTGGTCGCAAGGTCAGAGTATGTTTTTTTATCAAGGCAAATTGAATCAGCCAGTCAATTTCAACCTCCGGGGTTCCAGCGAACCCCGGAGGTCCAAGAAAATCAACTGGCTTTTGATACCGCAACAAATCGGAATCCAACAAAATAAAATCAAGATACACAAATCATTAGGCCCTGTTCAAAAACCTTCACCCAACCTCCGGGGTTCCCGCGAACCCCGGAGGTTTGAAAAAAAAGCATATATGAAACTGTTCATAATCATTTGTCTATTGTGTCTGGCCGGATTGTCATTTGGACAGATTCATTCTAATTCTAAAGGCAAAGTAATTGATGCCGTTACCGGTGCGCCGCTGGCAGGCGCTTCGGTCGAGTCCCCTGCCCTTGGCAATACCCTCACTAATGAAGATGGAATTTTTGAATTGAAGGGAACCCGGCCCGGCAGCTATGAAATCAGGGTTTCCAATGTCGGCTACCGAAGCTGCGATACCCTTATCCGGATTCTCGGGAATGAACCTATTACTATTCCCCTGCAACGCATCAACCTGTTTATGCAACCTATTGAAGTGAGAGCCCTCCGCGCAGGCGATAAGGCCCCATTCACAAAAACAAATCTCACCAAACAGGAAATTGAACAAAATAACCTGGGACAGGACCTTCCGTTCCTCCTGAACCAAACGCCTTCTGTCGTTATCAATTCTGATGCGGGTAACGGAGTGGGATATACGGGAATTTATATCCGGGGAACCGATGCTACCCGAATCAATATGACCTTAAACGGAATTCCTTATAACGATGCAGAATCGCAGGGAATTTATTTTGTAGACCTTCCCGACTTTGCCTCATCAGTCAACAGCATCCAGATCCAACGCGGAGTGGGTACTTCTTCCAATGGCGCGGGTGCATTCGGAGCCACGATGAACTTTTCGACGAATGAATTTAACGCCAATCCCTATGCGGAATTGAATAACAGTTACGGTTCATTCAATACCTGGAAGAATACGGCCAAGGTAGGATCCGGGTTGATCGATGGCCATTTCACCATCGATCTACGCCTGTCGCGCATCACCAGCGATGGTTTTATTGACCGGGCAACCAGTGACCTGAAGTCTTTCTATTTTTCCGTTGCCTGGCTGAATAAAAATTCTTCCCTTCGCTTCAATGTTATTTCAGGTACGGAAAAAACATACCAGGCATGGAATGGAATTCCGGAAGCCAAACTCGATGGCAACCAGGTTGCTTTGGAAAAACATTATGAAGATAATTCAGGATATGCAGGAGCATTGTATGTGACTAAAGAGGATTCTTTGAATCTTTTTCAGTCCAACAACCGCACCTACAATTATTTCACTTACCAAAACCAGACCGACAATTACTGGCAGGATCATTATCAATTATTTTTCAATCATCAGTTCTCTGAATATATTTCGCTGAATGCGGCAGGCTTTCTCAGCTGGGGCCGGGGATATTATGAAGAATATGTTCCGCAACAAAACTATACGGACTATGGGTTGAACGATTTTGTAAACGGAAGTGATACGATCAGCATTACCGATCTGATCAGGCAGCGCTGGCTTAACAATTATTTTTACGGTGGAATTTTTTCGGTTCAATACAAAAAAAAGAATACGCAGTTTACGATTGGAGGCGGATGGGACCGTTATAACGGACAACATTATGGAGAAATTATATGGTCACAAAACGGTGGCATACCGAATGACTATATGTATTACCACGAGCCTGCCGATAAAACCGACTTCAATATCTATGCAAAATGGCAACAGCAACTGAACCCGCATTGGAACCTGTTTGCTGATCTTCAATACCGGCATATCAATTATGACATTGATGGTTTTGATGATAACCCCACGATCGTTGTGAATAAAAAATACGATTTTATAAATCCAAAAGCAGGAATTACTTACACCCATCAGCAATGGGAAGCCTACCTGTCTTATTCATTGGCCAGCCATGAACCCAACCGGAATGATTTTGAAGCAGGAATTAACGAGCAACCACAACCGGAAACGCTTCATGATTTTGAACTGAGCCTTCAAAAAAAAGGAAGCTGGTATTCCTGGAATGCAACTGCGTATTACATGTATTACCAGGACCAACTGGTACTTAACGGGAAAATCAACGACGTGGGGGAATACACAAGAACCAATATCCCCCAGAGCTACCGGCTGGGGATTGAACTGCAGGGAGGAATTAAACC
Organism: Puia sp.; assembly: GCA_035501475.1. Taxonomy (GTDB): domain Bacteria; phylum Bacteroidota; class Bacteroidia; order Chitinophagales; family Chitinophagaceae; genus Puia. The sequence continues at coordinate 9,024 of DATJWE010000101.1, forward strand.
GGTGAACTGGTTTTCCGCCGACGCCAATCTCGCGCTTAGCAGGAATAAAGTATTAAACTATACAGAATATATTGATGATTATGATAACGGGGGGCAGCAATCATTTTCCTATCATCTGACAAATATCGCTTTCTCACCAACTGCAGTTGGCGCAGCCACGCTTAATTTCTTTCCCATAAAAAATTTTGAATTGAGCCTGCTGAGCAAATATGTTAGCAAAGAGTATCTCGACAATGCACAGAAAGAAGACCGCAAACTGAACGGATATTATGTTCAGAACCTCCGAATGATCTATACTCTCAGAACAAAACCGGTCAGGGAAACAGAGTTCATATTCCAACTGAACAATGTTTTCAATACAAAATATGAACCTAACGGTTATACCTATAGTTATTTTATGGGGGGACAGCTCATCACCGAAAACTTTCTCTTCCCGATGGCGGGAACCAATTACATGTTTGCTATCAATATCAAATTATAATAATAGCCCGGCATTTAAACGCCGGGCTATCATGAATCTATAAAAATTATTCTACCTGTCGATATTGATATCTGTATGAACAGATCCCTTGTTGGTCGAATAGATAATATGTTCTTTGGGGCTTTTGATATATTTATCCTTGTACTTTTTAAATATTTCGGTGGGCTGCTTCACATTATTCACGACGAATTTCTCATTGGTCAACTCAAAAGATACATTTTTCGAATCCTTGATGATACCCGATTCCTTCAATTCCCCGAGAATAGGATCTATGTAATTGGCATTTTGACGAGCCCATTGTTCTGCAAATTTTTTAGCCAACAGGGTCTGTTTCTGTTCGTCCAGTTGCGCCTTTTGCAGATAAAGCTCGGCCAAGGCCTCGTTCTTTGTATTGTTTTGCAAATCGAGCTCCACCTTATTCTTTAAATCAATATTATTCTGCAAATCCAATTGCATTTTTTCCAACTGCAGCTTTTCGTCCTTCATTTTGTCCAGGCCTTCTATTTCCATTTTCCTTTCGAGCAATTCGTTTTCGATCTGCGCCTTGTTCTGTTGCTCCATGAGTTCAGCCATCTTTGCGTCCATCATCGCCTTATTTACTTTTTCCATTAGTTCTTGCGGCATTTCATTCTGTGTCATGTCTTGCAGTGATTCCATTTTTTGCTCCTGGACCAATTTCTCAAGCATGGGCCGCATGCCCTGCAGTTTATCATCAGGAATGCGTTCATCATGATAATAAGCTTCGGTAATTTTATTATGATTGGTGACGATGCGATAGCCATTTCTTACATAAATAATCATGTCATCCTGATCAACAGTGATCGTATTGGTTTCCTTAGGAGCTTTAGGGATGGTGTCTTTTTCCGGGGAAACCAAAACATCAGGAATTTCCGGTACGGCAGTTATAACGGGAGGAACCGGTTCAACGGCGACTGCCTTGATATCAGAAATTATTGGAGCATCCGGAACAGATGCAATTTCTGTCTTTTCGATGCTGGGTTGTTTCGGGACCTTAACAGGTTCAGTCTGTGAAAAAGCAACGGTCAGGAAGGTCATTGTCAGGAGGCAGCCTGTTAAAAAAATCTTTTCCATGGTGTTCAACGTTTGATTACTATGATTGATAATTCTTTTTATCCGGTTCAATAAGTGATTTTTTTGTCCTTTGAAAGCGAGAGAATACTCCGAAGACAAATTGTATTCCTGGAATGCCACCAGCGCATGGATGAATTTTTCTTTGGATTTTGTTTGACGAATAGCCATATCGTCACAGCAGTTTTCTCTTTCGTCTCTGATCAGTGAGGATATCCACAATACTGCAGGATTAAAGAAGAAAACAATCTCTGCAAGATTCTGCAACAGGTTTACGAAATAATCTTTACGTTTGATATGTGCCAGTTCGTGCAGCAAAACGGCTTCCACCTGTTCCGGTGGTAATTGCGAAAGCATGCTGAATGGGAATAATATCACAGGCTTCAAAAAACCAACCATCACCGGTGTCTTGACGATTTCTGATTCAAGAAGCATCACCTGTTTTTTTATTCCAAGTCTTCTCGCCAGCTTCTGCATTTTTAATTTCCAGTCAGATGAGGGTTCATGCGTTTTCGAATGTCTAACCTTTTGTATATACACCAGGTTGGAGAGAAGTTTGACAAAGCGAAAACCGAAAATAATAAACCATATCGTTACCACCAGAGGGGCATGCTCGTTAAAATAGGCCGCCATTTGTTCAAGAAAATTTTGTCCTGTAGATTTTGAGGAGACAATCGTTTCTTGTCCGGCAACAATTGTTCCGGTTGAAAAATGAACTGCACCTGTCGGATTATATGTTTCCGCATTTTGCATTTCTCTGAACAAAGTATAACCTGAAGCCACGAGGAATACAAAAAACAGAACGGCTAGAAAATTGTAACGGAAAAAAGATGTTGCCCTCTTGGTAAACAGCATCACCGCGCCCGCAACGACGGCCAGGAGAAGGCCCTGCCATAAGGAATGAATCAGGGTCCAGCAAATGGCTCTTATGATTTCTTCCTTTAAAAAATTTGTCAGGAAAAGCAAATGCATATAAAATGATTTGTGGTGAGGTTATTTTTTATCCAGCTTGTTCAATAAATCTTTAATAGCCTGTAATTCCTTCTTCGACGTTTTCCTGTTACCGAGCAACTGCATCATCATATTGCTGGCAGATCCATTGAACATCGAGTCAACGAAACGGTTCAGCAGCATATTCTTGGTCTCCCCTTCTTTCCATGTTGCGCTATAAATATGTTTCATATTGGTCTCATCGCGGTTCAATATCCCTTTTTCCACCATGATCTGCATAAGCTTCAAAGTGGATGTGTATTGCACTTCCCTGCGTTTGTTCAATTCGTTATTTACCAGTCGGACCGTGGAAGGCCCGTGCTGCCACAATACCTGCAATATTTCCAATTCCGATTTGGTCGGATCGAACCTGGGACCGTTATCTTTATTTTCCTGTTTCATGTACTAAAGGTAGGAAATTTTTCGTACGAACAAATTTTTACCTCTGTTTTTTTAAAAAAATTAACAATCGAGAATGGCTACCCGAACAAAAGGGAAACACTTCAACGTAAATGAAAAACAATATAAAATAGGAGAATTCTCGTCCCGGCTGAGGCTAGCCAGGTTTTCCGATAAAAAGGGAGGCTGAATTTTATCAGTTAAATATTCTTGCAGGAGTTATTTATTTCCGGCAAACTTTTCTCTCCAGGCCAGCATGCCACCCGTAAGGTTCTTTGTATTCTTGAATCCGAGCATATCGAGGATTAGGCAAGCCTGTCCGCTGCGGTTGCCACTGCGGCAATAACAAATGACTTCCTTTCCTTTCCAGTCTTCGATATCCGCGACCTCCATAGATTGTATTTTTCCCAGGGGAAATAAGAGGCCGCCAATATTAAAATCGTTGTGTTCGCCTGGTTCGCGCACATCGAGCAGTTGCAAGGCCTCGCCTGCATCCATTCTTTTCTTCAATTCATCAACAGTAATATTCTGCATAAAGCTTGTTTTAGTAATTGTTGGGTGGGGCCTGCGGAGCCGCGATGGTTGAATCTGTTTTGCGAACTGGTTTTTGCACGCAGAGAAAAATATCCATACTCTCACCCTGACGGATATGGCTCACCTGGTTTTCATAATCGAACTTTGGTGGATTCTGACGATATACGAATGCATTTGCCGTATCGCGTACATCGGGATCGGGAACCGCTGCTCCTAAAATCAATCCGCTTTCACTTATCGCGGCTCTCGCTTCGCGGTAAGTGAGGCCGAATAAATCCGGAACCATGAACTCCATTCCCACTCCGTTTCCCAATACCAAAGTTATGGCGCTGCCCTGTTGTATTTTGGTTCCGGGCTTAATACTTTCTCCTTTATAGAGCTGGTCAAGCACGGAATTTCTTGCAAAGTCGGGTTTGAAAACCGTGTCTTCCAGTTTCAAGCCATAGCGTCGCAAAACCATATCAGCATTCCGGAAAGTCATGCTTACCAGGTTGGGCATATCAACCATTGGCGCAACCGAGCGGTTGATGGTCAGATAAACCGTTCGATTTATTTTCACCTGGTTGTCAGCCTCCGGGAATTGCCTGATGACCTGCAAAGCAGGAATGGTATCATCGTAAATTGAATCCTGTATCTGTACATCAAAGCCCTGCGCTTCCAGTATTTTCTTTGCCTGATCAATCGACTGGCCGGTAACAGAAGGAATCTTCATCGTTTTGCCATGTTTGGTAATCAAATCCAATGAACCAAGGAAAAGTAATAATAATAACAGCAGGATGCCTATTCCTGCGATCATATTAATCCAAAGTGGCCTGCCGGTAATGAATTTGAGCACGCTAGATATTTAATTGTAAAATAAATAATTTTAAGACTGACCGTTTTTTTTCGCCAGGGCATCGTCAATTAATGCAGAATAAAATTTTTTGAGATCCCATCCCATTGCCCTCACCTGTTGTGGCACAATGCTGGCATCCGTTTGCCCCGGAACCGTATTTATTTCCAGCAAAAACGGTTCTCCCCTGGCCTCGTTATAAATAAAATCTATCCTGATCACTCCATCGCAATTAAACACCTGGTAAACTTTTTTAGCGGTGGCTCTCACTTTGGCTGCGATGGTCTCGTCAACCTGTGCCGGGGTGATTTCATCTGTAAAACCCGGTGTGTATTTGGCTTCAAAATCAAAAAATTCTTTTTTCGTTTTTATTTCAGTAAAAGGAAGGGTGATGATTTCTCCTTTCGATTGAAATACGCCGATTGTAAATTCCCTGCCGGAAATAAATTCTTCCACCAAAACCTGGTCATCTTCTTTAAATGCTTTATCAATTGCCGGCTGCAACTCTTCTGCTGTATTTACGCGCGACATGCCGATACTCGATCCCCCGTTATTCGGTTTTACAAAAACGGGGAAACTAAGATGGGAAGTAATTTCTCCGGAATTGCCCATCTTTCCTTTGATGAGTACAACAGACCGGGATACATTAATTCCACTGAAAGCTGCAACGGCGACTGTATATCTTTTGTTGAAGGTAAGCCCCGAAACGGCAGCATCACAGGTGGTATAAGGAAGCTGCATCAGGTCAAAATAAGCCTGCAATTTACCGTCTTCGCCGGGCGTGCCGTGAATGCCGATCAGAACGGCATCAAACACAACCTTGTTTCCGCGTACGGTTAAAGAGAAATCATTTTTGTCAACAGGAATTTTCATCCCATTCTTCAATTCGTAAAACCAGCCCCTGGGTGTGATATCAATTTTATATACAGCATATTTTTCGGTATCGATATTTTTTTCAATGGTAACTGCACTTTTATACGAGATCACTGATTCACCGGAATAACCACCGGTGACAAATGCGATGACAGGTTTCATTCATTCTAATTTTCAGGCAAATAAACAAAAAAGTGTGCCGATAACAAGCTTTAGCAGATTTTTAGGATATCCTTACATGTAACGAGCTCCCAAGATACCATATTCCAGAAGCCCGCTAATCCGCCGGAAAAGAAACGCAACTATCTGCGTTATTATTGGATGATGAAAATGTAAAATGATAATGAAAAACTACAGCCCATTGACCCAATGACTTAATGACCAACTGGTTTACCGGAAATAAGAAAGGTGAAGGCATAATCTCCTTCACCCTTTTATGACGGGAAATATCACCCGCCTATTATCAGTAGCACGAAGGCTACATGCGCAAACAATAATTACAATAGGAAAGTTAAGGCAATGAATAATATTTGTCAAAAAACACCTGTTAATTTTTATCCACAAGCTTTACAGGTCCGTGATTGAAATCGGCTTCATGAATTCATGACCGGCCAAGAATGCCAAATACAATGCCTTAAAACTAAATATGCATTTTCTCTTTTTTGGCCAGCAATTCTTCTACTGTTTCACGGTACATTTCATCCGGAACGCAACAATCTACCGGACAAACAGATGCACATTGAGGTTCTTCATGGAATCCCTGGCATTCCGTGCATTTATTTGGAACTATGTAATAAATATCGGAGCTGATAGGCGGGTTACGTTGATCCGCATCAATAACAGTTCCATCCATCAGTGTAAATGGGCCTTTTACTGTTGAACCGTCGGCAATAGCCCACTCCACCCCACCTTCGTAAATAGCATTGTTGGGGCATTCTGGTTCGCAGGCCCCACAGTTGATACATTCTTCTGTTATTTTGATAGCCATGTTTAAAAAATTACAGGATGATAAAGAGTATTTTTGCAATCCAAATATAAAAGGATTTATGCATTTACAACAGCGGATTCGTATATTGGTTGAATTAAGTAAATATTTGGCATCTGAAGACGACACCTGGCTGGCGGCCAAACAAAAAGCCTCTGCTGAAAACACATGGTTCACTCCGAAATTCATTGAGATCGCTCTTAAGAACATAGCTTCTGAATTTCTTGAAAAAAACAAACTCGAAGCCTGGACAAATCCCTATCATTTTCCGGATGAAAATTCACACTCTTCAAACTTGGGAATTATTATGGCCGGAAATATTCCTCTTGCAGGATTCCATGATTTTTTATCTGTTTTTATTTCAGGACACAGGCAAACAATCAAACCATCATCCAAAGATCAGGCCCTTATCGGAGCGATTGCCCGCCAGCTGTATTCACTGGATGCAGAAACTCTCCGCTATATCACATTTGCTGAAACATTGAAAGGTTGTGACGGATATATTGCCACGGGAAGCAATAATTCCGCCCGTTATTTTGATTACTATTTTGGAAAATATCCCCATATCATCCGGCGAAACCGCACATCAGCCGCCATTTTGCTGGGAAATGAAACAAAAGAAAGCCTGGAAAAGCTGGCCGACGATGTATTTTTCTATTTCGGACTGGGGTGCCGTAATGTAACCAAGTTGTACGTCCCGCGCCAATATGATTTTGTGTCCCTGTTGGAAGCGTTTAAAAAATTCAACTACCTCGCGGACCATCATAAATACAAAAACAATTACGACTATCAACTGGCCATCCTTATCCTGAATAAAAAATACTATATGACAAACGGGTCAATCATTCTGACCGAACATAGTTCCCCGTTTTCTCCAATCAGTGTTTTACATTATGAATATTATGAGGACCCCAACGAGATCACATCTTTGCTTGCAGAAAATGATGATATCCAATGCATCGTCGGGCAGGGGGGAATTCCATATGGAGAGGCCCAGAAACCCGGTCTTTCGGATTATGCCGACGGCATTGACAGCCTGAAATTCTTACGGGGATTATATTCCTGAACAAACCGGGTTTGGCAGTTTGACTGCTAAATTTTCTTTTGTAAATTTGTATGACCTCATCTACGAAGGTCTTAGTAAATAAATTGTTAAACTCAATGAAGGGTATAAACAGGTTTTAAGCATTGGTGTTATTTTGTAGTCTTAAGGCATGTAATTTGACTTTGTTTGAAATTAAAAAATTGAATCATCATGAAATTTAAACAAGTAGTAGCAATTGTGTTTATCAGTGCTGCAACTACAGTAGCCAGTTTGTGGGGCTATAATCATTTTCAACACAACAAGACTTATTTCTACACACAGGATTCTGTGAAATTACCGGCTAATTATGCCAGGTATTTTGATGGAGAGAAGTCAGGAAGTGGTGGACCGGTGGATTTCACTGACGCCGCCAGTGCAGCGATTCCGGCAACGGTTCATATCAAAACCAAAACAGTTCGTTCTGTAAGTAATAATCTGCCAAAGAGAAATCCTTTCTCAGATCTTTTCGGAATTGACCCGGATGATTTCTTTGGAGATCGTTCCCACTCTCTTCCCGAAATGGGATCCGGTTCGGGTGTGATCATCAGTGACGATGGTTATATCGTTACCAACAACCATGTAGTGGATGGAGCAGATGAAGTTACCGTGACTCTCAGCAACAAGAAATCTTTTAAAGCCAGAGTAATCGGAACTGATGCCGCTACCGACCTTGCAGTCGTGAAAGTAGATGCCAAGGGCCTGCCTTTCCTTTTGTATGGCAATTCAGATGAAGTCAAAGTCGGCCAGTGGGTGTTGGCAGTAGGTTATCCTCTTACACTCGAAACCACGGTTACTGCCGGTATCGTAAGTGCGAAAGGAAGATCAATTGACATCAACAGAAATCAAAGCAAATCACCCATCGAATCTTTCATACAGACAGATGCTGCAGTAAATCCCGGAAACAGCGGTGGTCCTTTGATCAATCCCCAGGGACAACTGGTCGGGATCAATTCAGCGATAGCATCACCTACAGGTTCATACGCAGGTTATTCCTTCACTATTCCGGTTAATATTGTAAAAAAAGTAGTAGGTGATCTGATGAAATATGGAACAACACAGCGAGCTTACCTCGGAATTGAATATGCAAAAGATAATTTGAGTGATGATGTTAAAAAACAGGAAGGAATCAAAGATGAAGAAGGAGTATATGTAATGAGTGTTCCTGAAAAAGGCGCTGCTGCAGAAGCAGGCATTAAAAAGGGTGATGTGATCACTAAGTTGAATGGCCTTCAGGTAAACTCAGGAGCAGAAATGGTTGGATTGATAGCAACCTACCGTCCTGGCGAGAAAGTAAAAGTAACTTATAAAAGGGATGGCAAAGAATTTGAAGTCCCGGTCACCTTGCGCAACAGTGTCGGAACTTATGACGTAGTAAAGAATAGCGTGTATGATAAACTGGGTGCTGACCTGCAGACACTCTCCAAAAAAGATGCAGGTACCTTAGGAGTAAAAGGCGGAGTTTTTGTCAAATCAATTGATGCAAACGGCTTATTCAGCAAAACAAGAATGGATGAAGGTTTCGTGATCCTGAAAGTGAATGGCAACGAAGTATTAACCGTGGAAGATTTCCGCAAGGCTTTGGATAATGCCGGATCCTCTTCCTCCATAAAACTGGAAGGCGTTTATCCCGGTTACGATGGAGCATTTACTTATCCGTTGAAGTTGAACAGTGATGAATAAACGATATTCAAATTTCACAAAAAAACCTAAGCCTGTGCTTAGGTTTTTTTATGCAAATTCTTACTGGATCTTCATCTTTCAAAAATCCGAAAACCCCAGGGTGAAAGTCTGATCGCAGATTCTCGCTCGAACTGATGCAACTCACTGGTAAGACTGTTCCTGAATTCGCCACTGACTATATTATTATCGGGTACAAAAGAAATATTTTTTTCCGACAAATTAATTGCAACCAATACTTCATTCTTTTCCTGTTTACGAAGAAAACAAAAAACTTTATTTCCTTCCCCGGCCGGAAGAACAGAAATATTCGCCAGAGTGCCTGCACGCATGGCCGGATTATTTTTGCGAATTCGTAATAGTGTCTTGTAAAAATCATGCAACTCATATTTCCCGGACCACGCAATTGGATCTTTATTAAAAAAATCCAGTCGCTTGAGATTAGGCAATTCCTGTCCGCTGTAAATCAATGGCAGGCCATTCCATGTACAACAAAGGACCTGGAAAGCTTTTGCTGCGTCGCCCATTCTTTCGTATTCGCTTCCACTATGAGAATTTTCATCATGATTGGTGGTAAAAAAAAGTCTGAAGGTAGTTGACTTGAATTCCTGCTCGTAATATTGGAGAATGCTGTATAACCCGGCCATATCCATTTCCTTCCTCCAATAAGCTTCCATGGCATGGAGAAATTTCCAGGTGTAGATAGCATCGAATGCTTCCTGGTATGGGATGTCTTCGCATTCTGCAAGCCAGAACAATTTCTTTTGTCCATCCAGTTTTGTCCGTGCTTCTTTCCAGAAATCAAGTGGCACAAGCATTGCCATATCACAACGGAATCCATCGATATCACATTCCCTGACCCAGAACGACATCGATTCAACCATCGCATTGCGCAGATTCACATTGCTATAATCCAGGTCAATAACATCCTCCCAGCCGTTTGAATCAAAAAAATTTCCGGACGCGTTCTTTTTGTAAAAGTCCGGATGTTCCCTTGTCCACCGATGATCCCACCCGGTATGATTGGCCACCCAGTCAATGAGTACTTTGAATCCGAGTCCATGCGCATTTCGGACCAGGTTCCTGAAATCGGCTACGGTCCCATATTCCGGGTTGCAGGCCGTGTAGTCTGAACAGGAATAATAACTGCCCAATGAACCTATACGTCTGACTACACTGATGGGTGTGACCGGCATGAACCACAATATTTCTATTCCCATATCACGCAAGCGGGGCAATTCTTTTCCAAATGCATTGAACGAACCTTCGGTTGTATATTGCCGTAAGTTAACCTCATAAATATTGGCATTATAACTCCAGTCTACCGGTTGAAAATCAGAATTCATATTCGGAAAGATAGGATTTTGCGGGAAATAGTTGACAGATAGAAACCGGTTGCTAACCGTTTGCCAGAATTCAATTTACTATCCAAATAAAAAATTATTGACTGTCAACTGCCATCTGTTAACTGTCAACTTTGCCCTAACTTTGCCTCGCATGAAAACCTTCAACGTTCCGATTATCTATCGCAGTCCGCTGATTACGTCTATCAAGAACAAACGCAGGCAGGAGGATAAAATGAAAAAAGATTTTACTCCTGTGCTGCTGGACTTCGGAGCTTTGCATATTTACCTTGCCCGCCATTTTGGATTTTGCTATGGTGTGGAAAATGCAATTGAAATTGCTTTCAAGACCGTGGAAGAACATCAGGGGAAACGAATTTTTCTGCTGAGTGAAATGATTCACAATCCACAGGTGAATGATGATTTGCGCGAAAGAGGAGTACAATTTTTACAGGACACTTATGGAAAACAACTGATGCCGTTTGAAGAACTCACTGCCGATGATATCGTGATCATTCCTGCATTCGGAACCACTTTGGAAACTGAACAGAGACTGAATAACCTGGGAATTCAAACTGAAAAATATAATACCACCTGCCCCTTCGTTGAAAAGGTATGGAACCGTTCTGCCCAGATTGCGGAAAAGAATTATACAGTGGTTGTGCATGGAAAACCCAGGCACGAAGAAACCAGGGCCACTTTTTCTCATGCTGCTTCACATACACCAACAGTAATTGTGAATGATATGGAAGAAGCAAAGGAACTGGCAAAATATATCACCGGAGAGAAACCTGTTGCTCAATTTTACGAAGAATTCAAAGGCCGTTATAGTAAACATTTTAATGCAGAGAAGGATCTTCAACGTATTGGTGTAGTGAACCAAACCACCATGCTGGCGAGTGATACACTGGCTATTGGAGATTTCCTTAAGCAAACGATGCTGCGGCATTATGGCCTGCAGGAAAAAAATGCGGAAGAACATTTCGCAGACACAAGAGATACTTTGTGCTACGCCACATATGACAATCAGGCTGCTACAACAGGCATGCTCGAAGTCCAGGCTGATCTCGCCATAGTAGTCGGAGGATACAATTCTTCCAACACTTCGCACCTCGTCGAATTATGCGAAGAAAAACTGCCGACTTATTTTGTAAGTACTGAAGAAAAAATTTTATCCCCGAAAGAAATACTGCATTATGATTTTCGCCACAAGCAGGAATTACATACCAGTGATTATCTGCCTTCTTCCCAACCCGTAAAAATTCTGATTACGAGTGGAGCTTCCTGCCCTGATGCGTTGGTGGAAGGAGTGATCAGAAAACTGCTGAATTTTTTTCCAATATCAGTCAGCATTGAAACAATGATTCAACAATTGACTGACAAATAACCCAATGGCCTGCTGACCATTGACTATTACCTCTCGCCTGTTGTCAATTGCCTATTACCCATTGATTCCTCACGCCGGTTGCATCTTAAATCCTTCGAGGAATTTGGTATTGAAATTACCGCTTCGGAAACGCTCATCTTTCATCAGTTGAAGATGGAAAGGAATAGTTGTTTTGATTCCTTCAATGACATATTCGCTCAGTGCGCGGTGCATGGTATCAATTGCTTCCCCACGGGTACGGGCAACCGCAATGATCTTTCCGATCATGGAATCATAATATGGAGGAATAGTATAGCCTGCATAAGCATGCGAATCCAGCCGGATACCATGTCCGCCTGGTTGGTGCAACACGGTAATTTTTCCGGGGGAAGGACGAAAATCATTATAAGGATCTTCAGCATTGATCCTGCATTCAATAGCATGACCTACAGGTTCATAATTTCTTCCGCTGATGGTTTCTCCTGCAGCTATTTTGATTTGTTCTTTGATCAAATCAAAATTCACCACTTCTTCGGTCACGCAATGCTCTACCTGGATACGCGTGTTCATTTCCATGAAATAGAAATTCCTGTGCTTGTCAACCAGAAATTCAATCGTCCCCACACTTTCATAATTAATTGCAGATGCCGCTTTGATCGCTGCCTCGCCCATCCGGTGCCTGAGTTCAGGCGTCATGAATGGAGAGGGCGATTCTTCAACCAGTTTCTGATGACGTCGCTGGATCGAACAATCTCTTTCGCTCAAGTGGCAAACGGTTCCATATTGGTCGCCCGCCACCTGGATTTCAATATGCCTTGGCTCTTCTACAAATTTTTCGAGATAAACTCCATCATTTTTGAAAGCTGCTGCCGCTTCGGCTTTTGCTGTGTTATACGCCCTTTCCATTTCAGCATCTTCCCAAACTACGCGCATTCCCTTGCCTCCGCCACCAGCGGTTGCTTTTAATATGACGGGATAACCGATTTCATTAGCCAAACCCCTGGCCTGGTCAAGATCTTCGAGCAGGCCGCCGCCGCCGGGAACGACCGGAACACCCGCTTTGACCATCGTTTCTTTTGCAGTGATCTTATCTCCCATCGCATTAATCATCGCCGGAGTGGGCCCGATAAATTTTATTCCATGCTCTCCACATATTTCTGCAAATCTTGCATTCTCCGCCAGAAATCCATATCCCGGATGCACCGCATCGGCATTGGTAATTTCTGCAGCAGCCATGAGATGTGGAATATTAAGATAAGAATCCGAACTTGCCGGCCTGCCAATGCATACCGCTTCATCTGCAAAGCGTACATGCAGACTGTCCTTGTCGGCAGTCGAATACACTGCAATGGTTTTGAGGCCCATCTCGCGACAGGTCCTGATTATACGAAGAGCAATTTCCCCACGATTAGCGATCAATATTTTTTTAAACATAGAAGAGTTTAATGTGAAAATGTGGAAATATGAAAATGTGGAAATAATTTTCACATTTCCACATCAGCACATTCCCACATTCCTAAGATGGTTCCACTAAAAACAAGGGCTGGTCATATTCCACCGGTGAAGCATCTTCCACCAGGGCTTTTACAATTTTGCCTTTTATTTCGCTTTCGATTTCGTTGAATAATTTCATGGCTTCGATAATACAAACCACTTTTCCGTGGTCGATTTCGTCTCCCACATTCACGAAAGGAGGTTTATCTGGTGAAGCACTGCGATAAAATGTTCCGATCATCGGACTTTTTATGGTTACATAATTATCTGCGGAAGGAGCAGGTTCGGCGGCTTTTTGTTTTCCGGCGGTTGGAGAAGAAGCAGGAGACTGACTACCCGGAGGGGCCTGTGGCGCGATAGTTTGTAGCACCGGCTGGGCCTGAACGGGTGCAGCAGCAATCATCTGCTGAACGGGTTCTTCCTTTTGTTTTACGGTAATCCGAAATCCCTTCTCTTCGATCGTCACTTCACCAATGTTGGATTTATTGACCAGTTTGATCAACTCCTGAATCTGTTTAAAATCCATTTTTTTGCTTTTACAATTAGAAAATGGAGGACTAAGATAAGGATAAGGAAATAAATATAACTAAAATCCGTTACGCGGTCAAAGATTAAAAACTATAGGAAAAGATGATAAAGGGAACCGATTATTTAGCCGGAATCCGTATCTAGCAATTTCACTGAATATCATTTTACTCTTTCAACATATTCACCGGTCTTGGTATTGACGCGAATCATTTCTCCCTCATTCACAAAAAGCGGAACATTCACAGTGGCTCCGGTTTCAACAGTGGCCGGTTTTAATGTGCGTGTCGCAGTATCCCCTCTCACCCCTGGTTCGGAATAAGTTACTTTGAGTACAATTTTATCAGGTAATTCCACACTCATGGGTAGATCGGTATCTGTATTGATGAGTACAGAAACTTCCTGGCCTTCCTTGAGAAACTGCGGAGCATCTACCAGGTTTCCCTGCATGGCAATCTGTTCAAAAGTTTCTGTGTCCATGAAATTGTAACCGGTATCGTCTTTGTATAAATACTGATAATCTTTTCTTTCCACTCTCACAGGGAAGATGGAATCGCCACTGTTCCAGGTTTTTTCTATCGAGCGGGTATTATCCACTCCTTTCAATTTAGCCCAGACCTTTGCCGCTGCACGAGCTGTCTTGTTCTCCCCAAAATCCACTACCGAATACAAACTGCCATCGAGTTTGATGATCATTCCACGGCTGATATCTGCTGTACTTGCCATAAATTATTCTATTATTAAATTCCTTCTGCTTTAAATGGCAGGAAGGGCTGCAAAACTAAGGCAAAATTGGCAGCGGGCAAAGAGAAAAATGAACCCTCAAAACCCCAATTTGTGATTCTTACCACATAGATGCAGTAGACACATAGTTTCACAGCTATATGATTCTATGATACTTTGTGTCTATGTGGTTATTTTTTGAAATCGTGACACCATCATTGCGGAGGGTTTTTGATACCAGCTTTAGGAATTCTTATCAGCATCGTTGCGTCGCAATCACTTCTTCGGCAGGAATTCTATTTGGCCAATTTTTTTTCCAAAAAAAAGTATGAGAGGCAGCAGGTTTGCCGGATTTTATTTGATGATAATTTTTTGTTTTAATAATGATAGCACCGTCTTTTGCTTTCTCTCCGTAAATACTAACAGCGCTATCCTTAAGAATAGTGACCGACTCAATCGAATCCGGAGCGACAATATTATCCAGTGAAATGCCTGCAGGCATTTCTTTTCCATCCAAGATAACAAGTATTTTTTTAGAAGGATCAGGATAACTCTTTATTAGAGGAGCAGGTTTTATGAGCGTATCACTTGCTGAAGATTCCTTACCGGAAATATGGTCTGATGCAGAAGACGTCGCTTTCATTGATCTCGAGTTAAAAGAAGGCGGAGGGACTATAGCAGGTAATGGTCCATATAATTTTTCAAATGCGGGTCTTTCTTCCGGTGCGGCATTGTCCATATCATATATTCGCGGCCTGCCTGATTTCGGCACAACAATCACACGGCTGTCGCCGGGAAAAATAATATGTAATACATCGGAATTGCTGGTATGAAATTCTTTTTCCGCTTCCTCTGAAATTTTTTCCCAATGTGAAAGATATTCCGGGCTAGGTGCATGTACATCATAATCATCCCTCATTGTCTCAGGCAACGATCCATATTTTTTTTCCATGTCAGCAATGGTTGGCTCACCGGGATAACCATAACGCTCATACGATCCATCTTTAAGAAACACGATCTGTCTTCTCCTCTCGCTGGTATAAAACAGGACCACATTTGGATGAGTAGATATAAAATTAAAAAACTCATTGTTTTGTTCATTTGCCCGGGAGATCCTGCGATATTCTTTCAATACATCGGCATATTCCGGATCCCCATTGAAAGGTTCGGCCCCGTCCATAAATATATATGCCTTCCCCTTAGGCACCGTCTCAGTTGAATCGAAAAGACCGAAAACATTAATATATCCAGAAATATTCGCGGATACAGAAATATCATAGCCCTGCAGGAAATACTTTTCTTTCTTCAATTGCAGATGTAATCCGGAGTTATTTTGCTGAACTGAAACATCGAATTTATAAAATCCATTTGCACCCGTTTTCGTAGTAATTCCCGATCGGGTTTCGGTGACGGAAACGCCTCCCAACAACTGCCCGGTTCGCGCATCGGTTATGAGTCCTGCCAGGTGATAAACAGGTGATTGTCCGGGAAGGGTATTTTTAGTCTTATTTCTGAATGCAAGCAACACAACCACCAGCATTGGAATCAAAAAAGAAAATTTCACTAAATGGATCCTTGCGCTTTTGATTTTATTCATCATTCCGATTCTTTTTTTTAAAGAAGAAAAATTAAAACTGTTGAAGATTCGGTATTGCGGTACTCCTGTGGCTTTCAATAAATGATATTGATATATTTTTTTATCCGTCCCTTTTTGCAAAACCAGGTTATCTGCAATAAATTCAAGATTTTGCCTTATGCTGTGCCTGAGCATCCACGCAAAAGGGTTAAACCAGTTGATAATGCAAATCGCTTCCGCCAGCAAAATATCAATCGTGTGTTTTTGTCGTATATGCGCGTATTCATGAAGCACGATGTCTGCTAATTCTTCTTCCGTATGCAGTTTTTGATTTAGATAGATGGCATTCCCAAATGAAAAAGGAATGATGGGGCTTTCTACCTGATAAATCGAAACAACATCATCATTCAGTTTGACGGCCTTTCTTTTCATTTTAAAAAAGGAAATAACCTGAATGCCCAGGCGAAAGAGCATGATCAATGAACCGAAAAGCAATGTCCAGAACATAACATTCTGCCAGTAAAAAGAATGCGATGAGCGTGCACTGGCCGAAGTCGTAACAGTAGTCCAAACATGTACATAGGGGTCCATGACTGGTACATATTGTATCATCGGAGCCTGGTTAAGATCGGTTTCTTTAAGAAGCGGAGAGATATTGATGAAAGGTATAACAAAGGCCAGCAGGGAATAGCCCAATAAGTAGTACCTGTTCCAGTTATAAAAAGTGAGTCGCCGCAAGAACAATCGATAAAATAGATACACCAATAAAAGGAAGATGGAGAATTTCAAAATATTCAGGATGGCTTCGTTTATCATCGTAATTCTAGTTAAAGTCATTTAAAATAAATAGCCGATTGTCATCACCTCATTTGCTCTTCTTTTCAATCATATCCACGATCTCTTTTAATTCCCTCGCGCTTAGCTTTTTTTGTTCCACAAAAAAATTTACCAGATCCTTGTATGAATTTTCAAAATAATCTTTGACAAAACCATTCATGAATTTCTTTTTGTATTCTTCTTCCGCAATGGCCGCTTTATATAAATACATATTGCCTACCGGCAAACTCTGGAGATAACCTTTTTTCTCCAGGTTTTTAATTGTTGAAGCAAGTGTAGTATAAGGCGGTTTTGGATCATTCATGTTGTCAAGAAACAATTTTACATTGCCTTCACCCGTGTGCCATACCACCAGCATGGCTTCTTCTTCCTGCTTGGTCAGTTTTTCCATTATTACGATTTTTTCGTAAACCTACGAAATATTCGTAACTCTCCGAATTTATTATTCAGTCCGTTGATTGGCCAGACAAGTTTTTACGCTTACTTTTGAAAAAAATGCCCATGAAAAGACTCATTCTTTTTCTGATTACAGCAATAAGTTTTGAATATATGGCAGCACAGAATAATGCTGCACAACCCCCTTATCTCCGTTTTCCCACCATCCCACCTTTGAAACTGCTGAAAGTGGACAGTGCAACCTACCTGACTAAGGATGATATAAAAAAAAATCATCGTACGATCATCATGTATTTCAGCCCCGAATGTGAACATTGCAAGCACCAGACCGAATCCATTCTTGGCTCAATGGATCAATTCAAGGATATAGAAATTGTCATGGCAACCCTCCTTCCCTTCCATGAAATGAAGGATTTTTATGAATATTACCGTATTGCAGATCATCCCAATATCAAAATGGGTTGGGATCAGACAGCAACCCTTCGCGGATTTTATAGTACAATGCAAAGCCTCCCTTACCTGGCACTCTATGATAAAAAAGGGAATTTAATTACCACTTTTGAAGGCAGCCAGAAAGTGTCTACCATTCTCGATGCGTTTAACAAAGGCAAGGAGTAATTGTCTTTGAAAAGTTCACTGCCTGAAATTATCTTTGCCACTCCCTGTTAATCTTTTGACAGGTGATGAGTTTAATTTTTTATCTAAAATAATTTTCAATGAAAGTAACTGTAGTAGGTGCGGGTGCCGTGGGCGCAACCTGCGCTGATAATATTGCGCGCAAAGAACTGGTAGAAGAACTGGTACTGCTCGATATCAAAGAAGGACTGGCAGAAGGGAAAGCACAGGATATGATGCAGACCGCCGCGCTGCTGGGTTTCGACACGACCATCACAGGCAGCACGAACGATTACGAAAAAACAGCAAACAGTGATGTGGTCGTGATCACTTCCGGCCTGCCCCGCAAGCCAGGCATGACACGTGAAGAATTGATCGGGACAAATGCGGGCATTGTGAAAGGAGTGACTGAAAATATTTTAAAACATTCTCCACAAGCTATACTGATCATCATCAGCAATCCAATGGACACAATGACCTATCTCACACTCACAACTTCTGGTTTACCTAAAAACCGGATCATTGGAATGGGAGGCACATTAGACAGTGCAAGATTCAGGTATCAGCTTTCACGGCACCTGGGATGCAGCCCGGCCGATCTAAACGCTCTTGTAATCGGTGGTCATGGCGATACTACGATGATTCCTTTAATTCGCTTTGCAACCTGGAACAGCATTCCAGTGACAAAATTTTTAAGCGCTGAACAACAAAAACAAATTGTAGCGGATACCATGGTGGGCGGCGCTACGCTGACCAAACTGATTGGCACTTCGGCGTGGTATGCGCCCGGAGCTGCCGGAGCTGCCCTTGTTGAAGCCATTGTCAGGGATGAGAGGAAATTATTTACCTGTTGTGTATCTCTCAATGGTGAATATGGACAAAAGGATATCTGCCTTGGCGTACCTGTCACGATCGGAAAGAATGGATGGGACAAAATCCTTGCCTTCGACCTGAATGCAGATGAACAATCGCTCTTTTTGAAAAGCGCTGATGCAGTTCGCAGCATGAATGATGTGCTCAAAACTTTATAATAAAAGAGCGGGTTATACTTAATGTTCCACCTGAAATAAGAATTGTCATAATCAGAAGTCAATTCTTATTTTTTTGCGAAAAAATTTAGAAAAACAAACAACTTAGTGTATTTTTAGACTCGTTTTCACTCCTTATATCCTCACACTGGTCCGTTATCCCGCCTGAAAAGTCAATTTTTGATCGTATCGCTATGATACAATTGTCACTCTATGCGCAAAATTGTACTTTTCGTGCTTACCCTATCGTTAGCATTTCTTCAGCATTCTCATGCACAGGATTATGTCGTTTTCAGAAAGCATGATCCCAAAAAGGACCCCAATCTGAATCCATACATCAACTCAAGGATTAATCCCGACAGCAATATGATGATTAATCCTTCTTATAATTGGAATTTAAATCCGCTACACAGCAATGATGTCAACCCATCCCGGAACAATGCCATCAACCCCATGAATAATCATGACCTGAATCCGCAGGTCAATGAAGTACTCAACCCCGTTTTCATGAAAAGCTTATTACCGGCAAATCCTTCCTGGAACGGACTGTATTTGTTCAACGGCGAGAATGATATTTTCGGATATGTTTCTGTGGCTACTCAGAATGTAATGATCTGCTTCGATAACCAGGGCACGTGGAATGGTTATTTTGTGAAAGGGAACAATTCCATGTATAATTTTTTTACCGTTACCGGGATTTGGACGGGCATGTTTCTCTGCTTCGACAATTCCTCGGGATATAATCTCTTCGATAAAAATGGCAAATGGACAGGAATGCACATTAAATAACAAACTTTCAAAAGATTGAATATGTTTTTTGAAATAAATTCGTATTTTGATACTCTACCTAAGAAATTCCCGTTGATATATAAATCCTCTGTTTCTTAAAAACCGCAAAAAAAATTGATGAAAAAAATTTTATTCACAGGAGTGATTTTTCTGCTGTTTGCGAATGCCATCTGCCTGGCCCAGAAAGTGGATTACAAGCATGATCCGAAAATAGATGTCAACCTCAGCCCAAGCACCAATGCTACAATCAACCCGGAAAAAAATTCAAGTATCAATCCGAAATATAACTGGAACATTAATCCCGCTCATAACAATGATGTGAATCCCTCATTTAACAGCACGATCAATCCGCTGAATCATTTTGAATTCAACCCGGATGTCAACAAGACCCTGAACCCAATGTTTCATAACGAATACCATCCAAAAAACCCTGCCTGGAAAGGCCTTTACCTTTTTAATAAAGATGATGAAGTCATTGGATATATATCTATCGCGACCCAACAATTGATGCTGTGTTTTGACAGCTCCTGCGAGTGGACAGGTTTTTTTGTGAAAGCGGGAAACGGGATCTACAATTATTTTGATATAAAAGGGGAATGGACAGGAAAATATTTATGCTTTGATTCGATCTTTGGCTACAATTTTTTTGACAAAGACGGAAACTGGACAGGCCAGCACGTCAAATAGCTTTACCATTCTTCAACCTCTGATTGATTTTCTCAATGATTGTTTTCGGTTCGATCATCTCCATGCATTTGAAATGGCCCCTGGGGCATTTATCGTAGCCGATTTTAGAACAGGGTCTGCAACGTAAATTTCTGACTTCAAAAATATCATAAGGCAGTGTCATTCCTGATCCATTAGCTGCGTAATGATGTAAAAAATTATCGCCATAATAAGGATACATCCCAAATTCAGGCACTGTATTTCCCCAGAGAGAAATTGCCGGCCTTTTAAAAGCTGCGGCAATATGCATCAGGCCGGTGTCATTGGTAATAATCAGTTTTGCTCTTCGAACAAGGTCGGCCGACTCATTCAAATTAAATTTACCGCAGGCATTATACACTTTGATATTATCTACCGCAGCTATTCTTTCTCCTTCGTCAGCATCTTCCAGTCCTCCCAGTAAAATGATCGGGTGATCAAGCATCTCACAAAGTCTTTTGATCTTTTGCATTGGATATTTCTTCGTATTCAATGCAGCTCCGATAACAATTCCAATATAGCCCGCCTGGTGTGAAGTGGGAATATCGCTTTCCTTAATGCGGTCTTCTTCACCAATAAAATAATCCAGTCCCATGTTATCATTTTTCACTCCAAATGGTTCAACCGTTTTCATATACCTGTCAACTATATGAATATGCGGAAGCATGTTCAACTTAAAGCTGGTGTACAACCATTTTTCTACGTTCAGCTTATTTACAGAGAAAAATTTCTTACCCAAGGCTTCTTTTACCTTGAATGAACGCATATTGTTATGAAGATCGATTACATAATCAAAATCTTCAAGCTTTAATTCCGGAATAAGTTCCTGGAGACTTTTTTCGAGGTAATGAGTTTTATCAATATATGGATTGGCACTTACAACAGGACTGTAATTAGATTTTGTGAGATAATGTATCTCCGCCGTAGCAACCTGTTTTTTTAAACAACGGACAACTGGTGTTGTTAGCACGATATCGCCGATCGATGAGAACCGGATGACAAGAAATTTCATCAAATATGATTAAAGGTCGGAAAAACCAAAGTTGGTAAAGATAATATGAAAGCAAGAAAGCATGACGCACTGTTTTCTACATGTCCACAGTTGCCTGTTATACCTCTACATAATTCAGGTCTTTCCCAAATGTTTCTTCAGTCAGGATGGCTGCGATCAATGTGATACCCATGATGATCAGCCCGGTGAGCCATCCTCCTTTTATATAACCATTCGACACGCGCAGCCATTTAAACAAAAGAATAGTGAGCGGCAAAGCGCCTCGCACCATATTGGGCGCAGTAATGGCGGCTGTTGCCCTGAGATTGGTTCCAAACTGTTCGGCTGCCATCGTCACAAAGATTGCCCAATAACCCGTGCTGAAGCCCAGTCCTGCAATGAGCCAGTACATCGTTGTATCCGAACTGTTCTCATTCTGCAGGAAATAAAGGACGCCGAATAAAATGTTTATTAAATAAAAAATATATAATGCTTTTTTTCTGCTTTTGAGCCATTGGCTCAATAAACCGATTAATACATTCGCAATCGAAATGGCTGCATAAGCATACATTATCGCTTTCCCGGAATCAATGGTTTCTTTGATTCCGAATTCTTTTCCGAATTCCTTAGAAAATGTCACCAATATGCCTATTACGTACCAGGTCGGCAACCCGATGAGAATGCAGAGTATATATTTCTTAAATCTTTTTCCATTATTAAAGAACATGAGAAAATTTCCCCGGCTGACATCCATTTCCTTCACTTTCTTGTACATGCCGGATTCAAAAACGGAAATGCGGAGCACCAACAAAATCAATCCCAGTCCTCCGCCAATAAAATAACAAGTCCTCCACTCAAATTCTTTTGAGATAAAATAAGCAGCAACTGCTCCCGTAATCCCGATACCAGCTACCAGGGAAGTACCCAGGCCTCTTTTTTCTTTAGACAATAACTCGCTTACCAGCGTAATCCCTGCACCCAGTTCACCTGCAAGTCCTACTCCTGCAATAAATCGAACCAATGCATATTGATTAACTGTCTGCACAAAGCCATTCGCAATATTTGCCAGGGAGTATAAGATGATAGAACCAAAGAGCACACTTATTCTTCCTCTTTTATCTCCCATTATTCCCCATATGATGCCTCCGATTAAAAGACCAAACATCTGGATACTTATGAGGTTTTCACCAATGTCTCTGACTGCGATCGAATCCAGTCCCAGGGAAGTGAGACTTTTTACCCGGATAATTCCAAATAAAAGCAGATCATAGATATCGACAAAGTATCCGAGGCCTGAAACAATAACGGTCAGATTGAAGAGTGATGTTTTTTGATGTTCCATACTCATTTACTTTTTTTCAGGCAAGTTAGCATCCTGATGAGTAGCCCTTTTGCCAAAGAATAATTTATAAAGGACTGGCAGGGTTGTAATCAGCACAATGATGATAACGATTATCTCCAGGTGCTTTTTCAGGTCGAACCCAAATTTTTTAAGAAAGAATTTATCGAGATAATGTCCGGCAACCAGCATGGTAAATACCCAGGCCGCACAACCTATTACATTATAATAAAGGAATTTCTTTCTGTCCATTTGTACTATGCCCGCGACAATCGGAGCGAAGGTTCTTATAATGGGCAGGAACCTTGCAAAAACTATGGCTTGTCCGCCGTGTTTATCATAGAAAGCCTTGGCATCATACAAGTGTCTTTTTTTGAAAAGGAAACTATCTTTCCTGTGAAACAGGAAGGGGCCGCTTTTATTTCCAAACCAATAGCCCGCCATATTGCCCAGCATACCGCAGACAGATATCAACAAGAAAAGAATAAAAAGATCTGCAAAATCACTGCCGGTTCCTCCGGAAATGATCGTACCCACCAGTTTCTGACTGTAGATACCGGCAACAAATAAGAGACTGTCGCCGGGGAGAAAAAAGCCAACCATTAAACCTGTTTCAGCAAATACAATAAATAACAATACCCACAGGCCTCCATTGTTAATGTAAAATTCCGGATTCAATAAATCTCTGAAAGTAATCGCCATTAAACCGATCATAAAAACTACTTATTCGTTTACTAAAATCATAGGACAGGATAACATAATCATTTCAAATGCCAAATTTGTTTTCAATACAATCTGTTAGAATAAACCCATCATTTTTTCTACACAATAAATTTCAATAACGGCAACATTCATTTTATGTTTTTTGAACCGGCTCATATACAAGCGGCGTATCAGCGATCACTTTGGTCACTTCTTCAGCCGGACCAAGCACTTTTTCCATTTTGCAGATTACTGCTGTGGCCATGCTATTTCCAACAACATTCGTTGCACTGCGTGCCATATCCAATATCTGGTCAATTCCTAGCAATAACAAAAGTCCTTGTTGTGGAATATTAAAAACCGACAATGTTCCAGCAATCACTACCAGTGCGGCGCGGGGCACACCCGCAATTCCCTTACTGGTCAGCATCAAAACAAGGAGCATCGATATTTGTTGGCCTACTGTCATATTCACGCCATAGGCTTCGGCAATAAAAAGCGACGCAAAAGTCATGTATAACATGCTGCCATCAAGATTAAATGAATATCCAAGGGGCAAGACAAAACTCACAATCTTGTCCGGGCATCCAAATTTTTCCAATTCAACAATAAGCTTCGGAAAGGCCGCCTCTGAACTCGCTGTACTGAATGCTAACAATGTAACATCCTTTATTTTTCCCATCAGTTCAATGGATCTTTTTCCTATAAAGAAGGAGGCTGCAAGAATCAACAAGACCCAAAGGCCTAAAATGCTCAGATAAAAAACCAGAATAAATTTTCCATAGGTCATTAAAATTTCCGGACCCTTAACAGCAAGGATAGCCGAAATAGCAGAGAATGCAGCTAATGGCGCCAGTTTCATCACATAGCCCGTCATTTTCAATATGACCTGCGAAATTGCATCCAATGCTTTGATGACTATTTTCCCTTTTTCCCCAATAGCTGCAGTGGCTATGCCAAAAAAGACTGAAAAAACAACAATCTGTAATATTTCATTAGTCGCCATTGCCTCTACCACGCTGCTTGGAAAGACATGTGTAATAAAATTTTTAAAGGAAATCGAAGATGCCTCAATTCCTGACTTGGCATCAGAACCAGGCAAATGAAGGTTTTGTCCAAGTTGTGTGAGATTCATGACAACTAACCCAAAGGTCAACGACAAAAGAGATGCTGACAGGAACCAAAGCAGGGTCTTGCCCCCGATCCTGCCCACCGCTTTGATATCACCGAGTTTGGCAATGCCCACGACAAGCGTCGAAAAAACCAATGGCGCGATGATCATTTTGATCAGCCGCAAAAAAATATCAGTAATGATTGAAATATTCGGGGAAAAATGTTCAATCCAATCTGCCGGTGCTTCGTAATGAACAAGCATACCGGTGACAATACCCGCTAACATAGCAATCAGAATCCACCCGGTGAGGCTAATTTTTTTCATTGAAGTGGGAATAAAGTGCAAAAAATCAAAAAATATTGACTTGACAAAACTTTGTCCCTAAAATATGCCCTTCCAAAAGAATTGAAATGAATAATAAATATTTGTTTACTTTACGAGGTTAAATGAATTCACTCTAAATCAATCTAACTTTTATGAGTTTGTTCCGGAAAAAATCAATCTCGATTTTATTAAAACAGGCGGCTGATACTGAAAAAGGTCTAAAAAGAACACTAGGAGTCGGAAGCCTTGTTGCACTTGGGATCGGAGCAATTATTGGGGCCGGGCTTTTTGTAAGAACAGCTGCAGCGGCGGGACAGCATGCGGGTCCTGCCGTAACAATTTCCTTTATCATTGCTGCAGTGGGTTGCGCATTCGCCGGATTGTGTTATGCT